>NZ_JBSFMM010000038.1:0-60878 GCF_053599555.1 Streptomyces sp. NPDC000941 | reverse complement strand
CAGGTCCTTGGCCACCGACGCGTACGTCCCACCCGGGCTGGAGTGGTACAGCGCGATGGCATCGGCCCGGAACTCAGGCGAGTACTTCGACGTCCACAACGGGAACTCCTGTCCTATGGATCATCACGATCCAATGATCAGGGTGTCCACGCTCAAGGGGAAACGCCCGCGCGGGCCTTGCCCCAAGACGCGGACGGTGCCCGACTCGGCCGGCCGATGTCCCTCGATGACCTCGAGGGCCGAGGTCTTGCCTGCGCCGTTCGTGCCGAGCAGCGCGTAGAACTCGCCACGCCGCACTTGGAACGACAGGTCCTTCACGGCATGGAAATCGCCGTAGCGGACGTTGAGCTTCGTGACCTCGATGACTGCTGTAGTGGACATGCCTCGATTCCACCGGCCGCGACGCGCTCTCGGCAGTGGCATCGCATCACGTCCCCGCCATGACATTCCTGGCAGGCATGCATGACGCAGTGTCACTGGTGTGCCGGAAGCTCCGCACGGATACTGGCTGAACGATGTCTGAAATTACCGAGGCGACGACACAGGGACGGCTGCGCCGGCTCAACCTGATCACCCTGCTCCCGGTGGTCACTGTCGGTGGGGTGCTCCTGGTGGCGCTGGACGCCGAGTCCTGGCCGGACGCTGTGGTCCTGGGCCTGGGTGTGGTCGCGGCACTGGTGGCCTTCGTATCCTGGACGGCAGGCAGTCTGGCCCGGGTCGCCGTGCCGTGCCTGGTCCTCACCGCGGGCGTCTGGCTCTTCGGTGTGCTGGTGGCCGGGAGTGGGAAGGCGATCTTCGGTCTGTCCATCGTGGGCCCGTTAGTCGTGCCGCGGCTGCGCCGCCGTCGTGGCGCGGCCGCCGTCACCCTGGTCGCCTACGTCGCCGTCGTGGGCGCGGCACGGTTCCTGGTGACGGATGACGACCCGCGTCAGGTGCTGATCAGGTATGTCATCGTCCCCGCGGGCGTCACCGCCATCGTGACAGGGCTGATGTTCCCCAACAAGCGGTTCTACGACGTCGTCCACGACTTGGAGGAGTCGCGTCGGCATGAGGCGGAGCTGGCCGTGGTGCGTGAGCGTATGCGGTTCGCCAGCGACCTGCACGACATCCAGGGTCACACCCTGCACGTGGTGAAGCTCAAGGTCGCCCTTGCACAGAAGCTGGTGCACCGCGACCCCGGCCGGGCGGAGCAGGAACTGCACGAGATCTACTCACTCGTCAGCGACACCATCACCCAGACCAAGGAGCTCGTCTACGCGCAGCGTCGACTCAACCTCCCCGCTGAGCTGGAGAATGCGAAGAACCTGTTCGAGGCCGCTGGCATCAAGGTACACATCCGCCGCGATGCGTGCTCGGACAGTCGCACGGGCGAGCTGCTCGGCCAGGTCCTGCGCGAGACAACAACCAACATCCTGCGGCACGCCCAGGCGCGGGAGGTCCGGATCACATTGTCCGAGTCGGGCATCACCATCGTCAACGACGGCGCAGCAGACAAGCCGCTCTCAGAACTCAGCGGTCTCGCCGTTCTCGAACAACGCGTGGCCGACAACGGGGGAAAGCTCACAGTGGACCAGAAGAACGGGCATTTCCTGACCGCCGCCGACTTCCCGTCGCCTGGTCCCGAGGCACAGGAGGCCCGATGACCACCATCGTACTCGCCGACGACGAGGCACTCTTGCGCAAGGCGCTCGCGGCGCTGCTGCCGCTCGAGGGCGACATCGTTGTGCGCGCCGAAGCCGCGGACGGCGAGGACGCCGTCCGCGCCACCCTGCGGTACCGGCCCGACGTGCTCGTCGTCGACCTGGAGATGCCCGGCGTCGACGGGCTCAGCGCCGTCTCGGCAATCCGCAGCGTTCAGCCGGACCAGGTGATCCTCATGCTGACCAGGCACGCCCGGCCCGGGGTACTGCGCCGGGCGCTGAAGCTCGGTGTCCAGGGATTCGTCAGCAAGTCCGCTGAACCGGCGCACATCGCGTCCGTCATCGCGACCCTGCACGAGGGACGGCGCTGGATCGACCCGGACGTCTCCGCGCTCGCCCTCATCGACGACTGCCCACTCACCGACCGCGAGATCGACGTCCTGCGCGCCACGGCCGACGGCTACTCCGCCGCCGAGATCGCCGGTCGGCTCCACCTCGCCGAGGGCACCGTCCGCAACTACCTGTCCAATGCGATGTGGAAGACCCAGGCCCAGACCCGGCACGAAGCGGCGCGGTACGCCCGCGAACACGACTGGCTGTGACCACACCCGACGAGTGTCACGTCGGGGCCTCCTTCGGGCTCGGCTCAAAGTGACCTGTGTTTGTGCGGGTGCTGTGGCCATCGGCCCGCCTCCGTGACAGCATAGTTGACGCGACAACCAGATTTGTGTGGGAGGTGCTCCCGGTGAGCAACGTGGAAACACGGTGCCGCAGCGCTGCGGTGCACTCGTCGAAGGCGACCGGCCGACCGGAGCACCCCGGGCCGATGTCCTGTCGGCGCGTGAAGCCCCCTGGGCGGTCCACGTGCGATGCACGTGCGGCGGAGGCTGCCCCAGCGAGAGCGCACACCCATCGGCGCCTGGTGCTTCGCCGATCTCTACAGCCCGCACCAGGTCGCTGCGTCGGGTGGCCTGGACCCGCCCCCGCCTCCACACACCGGACTGCAGACGGTGAGCCGGCGGTCCCCACCCCCGAACACCACCGTCGTCCACGGCGCCCAGTGGTGGGTCGCGCTGCACCCCAGGGACACCGCGACACCGCCCCGGACTTCCAGCGCTACGCACCCGAACTCGCGCAGGTCGTCGGGGCCAGGACTTTCCTGGCGGCCGCTTTCCCGCGCCGGCCCCCTGCCGAACGCCGTCATCACACCGCGCCAGAACCCATCGGCCCGCTGGCCTACACCCTACGAAGGGCACACCATGAGCGAGTCGTTTACCACCACGGTCGTCGAGCGTGCCGACGCAGCTCGCAACCGGCAGCTCCTACTGAACACGGTCCGCGAGATGATCAACGAGACTGGCGTGGAGCAGGTGACAATGGACGGCCTGGCCGAACGGGCGGGCGTAGGCAAAGGCACCGTCTTCCGCCGCTTCCGAAGCAGGGCCGGCATCTTCCACGCCCTCCTGGACGACGACGATCGCGCCTTCCGGGAACGAGTCCTCTACGGCCCCCCACCCCTGGGCCCCGGCGCAATGCCGGCCGCCCGACTGGTGGCCTACGGCCGTGCCCGCATCAGGTTCCTACTGGAACGTCATGCCATCGCCCGCGCCGCCTTGGATCACAACCAGTCGATTCCCGCCGGGGAGTCGACCTTGTCCCAGATCCATCTCCGCATGCTTCTTGGACAGGCCGGGGTCGACGCCCCGGACGTCGACAGCCGCGCCCTGCAACTGACCGGCGCGCTCGAAGGCCCCATCCTGCTCTACCTGCCCATGTCCCCACGGGCCGACAACGCCCGCCATATCGCACGCCTGGCCGACAGCTGGCAGATCCTCATCGAACACCTCTGTCAGCCGACCCCTGAGCGGGAAGCCGAAGCCGACCGGGAGGGGTGACGATGGGCGCCGCCGAGCGGGCCCCAGCACCGCCAGATGATTGATGCATCATCTTCTTGCCAACATAGGAGCCAGCCGCACGTCGGCCGACCAGCAGAATCTCGCACCGCGGAGTTCTGGGTCACGGCACCCACCTTTCGAAGACGAGAATTCATCAGTGCGGTCGATGGCGGCGTCCGCCAGGGAAGGCATGGCGCACGTCACCCGCGATACCCCTCGACCGCGACAGAGCAGCCAGCGAACGACTCCCAGCCTCCCGGGCCGGACGATGCACTCATGCCCGCACCCCACGAAGCACCACCACTCCCCCACTGGTTGACGCATCAGTCAAATGCCCAGATAATTGACTCCTCAACAATCGGCCTGCGCAGGAGCCCACCACGCCGAGGAGACCGGCGTGGACGTCATCGCACTCGGCGAACACCACCGCCCGGAGTTCGCGATCACCACCCCGGAGACTGTGCTGGCCGGGATCGCCACGCGCACCAGCCGGATCCGTCTGAGCTCCGGCGTGACCGTGCTCAGCTCCGACGATCCGGTCCGCGTGTTCCAGCGGTTCGCGACTGTGGACGCACTGTCCAACGGCCGGGCCGAGGTCATCCTCGGACGCGGATCGTTCACCGAGTCGTTCCCCCTCTTCGGATACGACCTCGCCGACTACGACGTGCTGTTCGAGGAGAAGATCGAGCTCGTCGCCAGGCTGCTGGAGGAGAAGCCCGTCACCTGGAGCGGCAGCAAACGGGCTCCACTGGAGAACGCCGACGTCTTTCCCAAGACCGAGTCCGGTCACCTGAGCACCTGGGTGGGCGTCGGCGGTTCTCCCCAGTCGGTCATCCGCACCGCGCACTACGGCTTCCCGCTGATGATCGCCATCATCGGCGGCAGCCCGGAACGCTTCGTGCCCCTCATCGATCTCTACCGGCACGCCGCAGAACAGTTCGGCACGACCGCCCACCCTGTCGGCATGCACTCGCTCGGCTTCATCGCCGACACGGACGAGCAGGCCCGGGAACTGCACTGGCCGGGCCACAAGGTCGTCCGGGACCGCATCGGCGCACTGCGGGGCTGGCCACCCCTGCGCAAGCAGGAGTACGACTCGGAGATCGAGCACGGCTCCCTCTACATCGGGTCGCCAGAGACGGTCGCCCGCAAGATGGCCCGCGCGATCAAGGCACTCGGCGTCGGCCGCTTCGACCTCATCCACGGCAACCAGCCGATCAGCGCCCGCCTGCGCGCCGTCGAGCGGTACGGCACCAAGGTGCTCCCGATGGTCCGCGAGATCCTCGCGAGCCGACACCGTGAACGGAGAAGAAGACATGCTCAGCACGCCCGTGAACACCGTAGGCAGCCTGGGTGCGGGCAAGGTCGGCACGGCGCTGGGGCGGCTGGCCCTGGCCGCCGGCTACCGGGTGCTCATCGCGGGCTCGGGCGACCCCGCCAAGATCGCGCTCACCATCGAGGTCCTCACCCCTGGCGCGATCCCGGTCACCGCGGCTCAAGCCGCCGCGGTGGCGGACGTCGCCATCCGCGCGCGAGGCTGAGACGCACCCGCGCCCCCGCCTCGCAGGGCAGGCGGAGAGCTGGGCGCAGTAGTTTGTGCCGGTGCTCGTCGGGTCGTCGCTGGGGTCGTGCAGCCGGACCTCGATGAGGACGGTGGCTGTCTCAGGGGCGGGGAATGTTTCGGAGGTTGGCGCGGGCCAGGTCGAGCATCTTGCCGACGCCCCCGTCGAGCACGGTCCGGCCCGCGGCGAAGGCGAATCCCCTGACCTGGGCGGCCGAGATGTGCGGCGGGATCGACAGCGCGTTGGGGTCGGTCACCAGGTCGACCAGGAACGGACCGTCGTGGGCGAGCGCCCGCTTGAGTCCCTCGACGACATCCCCGGGGCGCTCGATGCGGATCGCCTCGATGCCCGCGCCGCGGGCGATCGCCGCATAGTCCACCGGCTCGTGGTCGGTCTCGTGCTCCGGAAGCCCCTCGACCAGCATCTCCAACTTCACCATGCCCAGGGAGGAGTTGTTGAAGACGATCGTCTTCACCGGCAGATCGTGCAGCTTCACTGTGAGCAACTCGCCCATCAGCATGCCCAGTCCACCGTCACCCGACATCGATATCACCTGGCGGCCGGCGTAAGCGAACTGCGCGCCGATGGCGTGCGGCAGCGCGTTGGCCATCGTGCCGTGCAGGAACGAACCGATCACCCGGCGCCGCCCATTGGGGGTCAGATAACGCGCCGCCCAAACGTTGGACATGCCGGTGTCCACCGTGAACACAGCGTCCTCAGCCGCGAGTTCGTCCAGAACCGAGGCCGCGTACTCAGGGTGGATGGGGGTGTGCCGCTCGACGTCGTGGGTGTAGGCGGAGACCACCGTCTCCAGCGACTTGGCATGCTTGTGCAGCATCCGATCCAGATAGGTACGGTCCCGCTTCGCCTCGACCAACGGCAGCACCGCCCGCAGCGTCTCCCGGACGTCGCCGTGGACCCCGAGTTCCAGCACAGTACGACGGCCGAGTCGGCCGGCATCGTGGTCGATCTGCACGGTCCGTGCCTGCGGCAGGAAGTCGTTGTACGGGAAGTCGGTGCCGAGCAAGACGACCAGGTCGGCCTCGTGCATTGCGTCGAAGCAGGCGCCGTAGCCCAGCAGACCGCTCATGCCCACGTCGTACGGGTTGTCGAACTGGATCCACTCCTTGCCCCGCAGGGTGTGCCCCACGGGAGCGGCAGCCATCTCGGCGAGCGCCATGACCTCGGCGTGCGCGTCCCGCACTCCCGCACCGCAGAACAGCATCACCTTCCGAGCCGCGTTCACCTTCTCGGCCAGCGCCCGAACCTGTGTGTCCGGCGCGACAACCCGGCCGCGCTCAGTGACCAGGTCGCTGCTTCCCGTGGGATGAGTCGCCACATCGTGCGCGACATCGCCCGGTATCACCAGGACCGACACCGCGCTGTTGCCAAGAGCCCGCTGCATGGCGATCCGCAGAACCCGGGGCATCTGCCCAGGCGTGCTGATCATCTCGCAGTAGTCGCTGCACTCTGTGAACAGCCTTTCCGCGTGGGTCTCTTGGAAGAAGCCGGTGCCGATCTGGTGGGACGGGATGTGCGAGGCGAGCGCCAGCACGGGCGCACCGGAGCGGTGCGCGTCGTACAGTCCCTGGATCAGATGCGTGTTTCCAGGGCCACAGCTTCCGGCACACACCGCGAGCCTGCCGGTCAACTGTGCCTCAGCTGCCGCAGCGAAGGCAGCGGCCTCCTCATTCCGAACATGCACCCACTCGATGCCGTCGGTACGACGCACCGCGTCGACCACCGAGTTCAAGCTGTCACCCACCACGCCATAGATCCGCTCCACGCCCGCCTGGCGCAGAATGTCCACCATCTGCTGGGCCACGGTCAGCTTCCGCATCGCCGGACTTCCCCCCTCGGGCTGCACACCCACCTCATGACTCTCGACAGCCAATATAGTTGACGGATCCACCTTAAAGGCATGAGCGCCAGGGCTCTCCACTGGGGACGGCTCAGCCGCCAGACCTTGCCAAGTGCCCCAGAACCCGGGACGGCGGCAGAAGCCGAGAGCCTTCAGGTCCTTGCAAGGAGGTGGCAGTGACGACAGGCAGGCCGACCACCTTCTCGGCGGCGGGGATGGCGACAGATAGGGCATCTGGAAGCAGTCACTGAGCACCACCGCGTCGGCGCCGTGAATGTCGAGGTGGTCGGCGAACTCGGACAGTCTGGTCGGGTTGAGGCATCGGCGAATACCTGCGCGCACCCGACACCGCGCAGTCCGGGAGCAACGCGCCGTGTCGCATGCGTATCCAGGGCCCTTGACGATGTGGCCGCAGCCGACGACGAGCGCACATCCGCCAGAGCACGCTGGGGCTACGGCCAGGCCGGGTAGATCTTCGGGGTGCCAGTCGCCCGACTCGGCGGATCCTGCTGACGCTTAGACGCCACTTCACTTGGCCAGTCGGCGGTGGCATATGAGAGTCGCGGCGATGTCAGTGAAGGCAAGGAAGTGTTCCGGCTTGCGCTGGTAGCAGCGATGGAGGCGTCGGCAGCCGATCAAACCAGCATGTTGATGCTCTGCGAGCCCTGAGTGACATTTGTAATGGGAACTGGTGACAGCCCGCCATGGCGAATGCGGGGTGCCCAGGAGATCGTAGAGCCATGAGGAAGCACCGCACACCTGCAGGAAGGGCGGCTGGCCGTGGGGACGCGATAGCTGGTTCAAGGAGACCGAGACCATGGCCTTCCACGACCGGTACCTGGCGGGCAAGAAGCCCACAAATGCCTATCCCGCCTACGCGGTGCAGGACGACACCGGTGCCTGGCGCGGCCAGAAGGCGTGGCCGGCTGCGGACAAGCCCCGTCACGCCCAGCCTCGGCGGCGGCAGCCAGCCGGAATGGAACCTGGCGGCCGGATACCGCCTCGTAGTGGAGATCGGCTCCGTCGAGACCCGGGACTGGCTCGACACTTCGTCCAAGCATCCGCCTTCCACCGTCAGAGCACCCCACCGCCCAAGGAGAATCAATGCAGGACGAGATGCTGATCGTCGAGGATCTGCTGCTCACGCTGATGGACGACAAATCCGGGGCGATCGCTGGCGAGGGTACGCTGTACTACACGCTCGGAGGGGCCGTGCTGGCCGAGCTCGCCCTCCGCGGCAATGTGACGGTTACTGAAGGCGACACGGGACTGACCGGCCTCAAGGTGCACGCCGTTTCCGGCCATTCGGTCGCGGATCCGCTGCTCCAGGCCGCGTACCGGAAGACCGCCGAACGCACACGGGGCGTCCAGACGCTACTTGTCGAGATCGGCGGGGAGCTGCGCAGCACGGTCCTCGACCGACTCGTCGACCGGGGCATGGTGAGCCGGGAACGAAAGCGGAGGCTGGGCCTTTTCCACACGACTTCCCTATCTGTCGCGAATACCCGGCACAAGGCCGAAGTCCTGCGGGAGGTGCGCGCTGCTTTGGTGGACGGGAGGACGCCTGGCGATCGCACTGCGGTGCTGATCGGGCTCATCTCCGCCAGTGGCAGCCTGCCCAGCCTCCACCGCACCATTCCGTGGTCGGGGAAGGTCTACGAGCGCGCAAAGGAATTCGAGAAGGGAGCCTGGGGAGCGGACGCGGTCAACACCGCCGTGATGCGTACGTTGGTGGCGATCTCGGTAGGAAGCACCGTCGCCGTGACCAGCGCTGCCGGCTGAGGCAGGATTCCGGCGCGGCCGGAGGGACCGGTGGAGATGTGGCCTCGGTGATGAAAGCAGTCGACCCCGAAGCTCACATGGCCTGCGCGACACCAGCACGCAGAACTGCAGCAGCGGTGCGGAGAGGACTCTCTTCTCCTCAAATGACTCTCCCCCAAGCAGCAGCCCTGAGTCGCTCAGGCCGCGCAGCGGGAGCTCGGAACGTCCGGAGCCTAGATAGAGCATGGAGCCGGAGTCGAGAGGCACCCCGTCGACCTCGGTGGCCCCGGACATCGTCAGCACGGTGTACTCGAAGTCCGGCTCCACGGGCAGCCGTACGTTTGCGCCTTCGGCGAGTGCGAGGTCGGCGCTGACGAGAGGTGTGTACGTCGTGCCCGGCGAGACCGCGCCGTCCAGTCCGCCCAGGACGACGGTGGCCTTCAGTCCCGGGGCCGTGACGACGGGCAGGTCGGCGTGGTGCTCGCGCTGGGTACTCGGCTGGTCGATGGCTCCGCACATGCGGACGGAGCTGGTCATCGACGCGCTGCAGATGGCGGTGGCCGCCCGGGGCGGAGACGTGGCCGGTGTGGTGTTCCACTCGGACCGCGGATCGCAGTACACCTCGGCGGCGTTCGCGCAGGTCTGCGGCCGGTTCGGGGTCCGCAGGAGCATGGGCAGGGTCGGCTCGAGCTACGACAACGCGGAGGATGCTTCGGCAGCACGAGGCGAGTCTCCGGTGGCGCATCGGCCCGACCGGCTCCGACTCCTCCCTCGACAGACACTGTTCGCCGTCGTGGCCGTCGACGCGCCGTGGGCGCGTACCCTACGAGTCAGACGCCAGAACGCCCGGAGGCCGGGTCGGGCCGCTGAGGCCGCTCGCCGAGGACCCGCGCGAAGAGCGCCTCCCGCAGCGCCACTTCACGAGGATCGTCCCAGAGCCGAAATCCGGTGCGGTTCATCGCGTACGCGAAGCCCGTACCGGTGTCCGGGTCTGCGAAGGCGAACGACCCGCCCAGGCCCATCGTCCCGAAGGCCCGGTCCGACTCGGAGCCGAACCTGAACGCGGGGAACGGCTTGACGTACCCCAGGGAGAACCTCGTCTCGACGCGCAGCACCTCGTCGAACAGTCCGCCCGTCGGAGGTGTGGCAGCGACGCGCAACGCGTCCATCGTGGCATCGGTGAGGCCCAGGGCGGCGCCGCCGGTCGCCACCTCGCCGTAGAGCTTGGCGATCGACCGCACCTGGCCCACGCCGTTGGCCGCCGGAATCTCCGCGGCCTGCACATCCGGCCGGTTGAAGTTCTCCACGGCACCCAGCACCCGCGGATTGCCGAACGCCCGGGAGCTCAAACTCCGTGGGTTCGCGTATGCCCGGACGAATGATGCCGGCATCGCTCTCAGGTGCAGCAACATCTCCCAGGAGCGAAATCCGTGGATACGGGCGACCCGATCGCGATCAGCGTCCTGCGGCAGACCGAGGTGGAAGTCGAGGTCGAGCGGCGTCGCGACCTCGTCGGCGAAGAACCGGCCGATACGACGTTTCCCAGGGTCGATCCGACTGATGAGCTCACTCTCGTACCATCCCAACGACTGGCCGTGGTAGCCATGCCGGGTGCCCGGCTCCCATGCCGGACGCTGTTCGGCAAGGGCCGTGGCGAGGGTGCGAGAGCCAGCAAGGTCGCCGAGCTCGAGCGGCCGGTCGATCACCGCCAGCCCGGCCTGATGAGCGAGCAACTGGCGGACGGTGACATCGCCCTTACCGGCGGCGGCGAACTCAGGCCAGTATGTCGCCACGCGCTCGTCGTGGTCGAGCAGGCCACGTGCATGCAACACCGCGAGCGCCACTGCTGCCACACCCTTGGATGTCGAGAAGACCGGCACCATCGTTTCCGCCTCCCAGGGGACCCGATTGCGGCCGTCCCGATATCCGCCCCAGAGATCCACGACCTTCCGCCCGCCGTGGTAGACGACGCAGGCGGCGCCGATCTCGTTGCGTACGGCGAAGTTCTCGCGAAAGGCGTCGGCCACTGCGCCATAACCTTCATCCACGTCACCACGAACCATGCGGGCTGGTACATCGAGCTTGAAGACCACTGCTTTCCCTTCATGTCGACCGGCTCCTACCCTGGCGCGTCGGGTGACCGGCTGGGAGGGACTGGCGATCCCTCCCTATCGGGGACAGGATGAGCACGTGGATCGATCGAGACTGGCGGATTTCCTCCGGCGCCGCCGCGCCGCTCTGGTTCCGGACTGGCCGTCGGCTCGACGGGTTGTCGGCCTGCGTCGCGAGGAGGTCGCCGAGCGCGCCTTCATTTCCACGGACTACTACACGCGGCTCGAGCAACGTCGCGGACCACGCCCGTCCGAGCAGGTGACGGCTGCGCTCGCGAGCGCGCTCCAGCTCACCGCCGACGAGCGAGACCACCTGTTCGCACTGATCGGGCACAACCCACCGATCCGCGCCACCGGCATCGAGCAGATCGATCCGGCACTGGGGCTGGTTCTGGATTCACTGGATCACGGGGCGGCGGCGCTGGTGACATCCAACATCGGCCAGACCCTGCTGCAGAACCCATTGGCTCGAGCCCTGTTCGGCGACCAGACACAGTTCACCGGACTCGACCGCAGTGGCTACTACCGCTGGTTCGCCCGCCCCGAAGAGCGCGACATCTATCCCGCCGACGTCCACACCGCACAGAGCCAGACGTACGCGGCCAGCATCCGCGCGGCGATGGACATCGAGCCGGACGCCGCCGAGATGACCGCCACGGTGACAGCGTTGCTCACCGTCAGCGCCGAGTTCGCCGCGTTGTGGAGCCGTCACGAAGTGCATGTCTGCCAACAAGAAACCACCGCGGTCCTTCATCCGGTGGCCGGACGCATCAACCTTGACTGTCACGTCGTCTTCGGCGAAAGCCGCCGCCAGAAACTACTCGTGCTGAAGCCGCGGCGCGACATCGACCTTCGCAAGATCATGGGGCATCCAGCTGTACCTGAGTGAGTGCTCGAGATACTCACGGGCAGTGATGGTTACGGGTCCGCCTGTACTGGGCACAAGGCCCGGACACCCACGAACGTGGAACCAGCCGGCCGACTGGAGGCCACGCCGCCGGAGGCGGCAGATTCAACTGGTGATCGCAGCACCGGGTTTTTGGGACGAGTGGAGGTGGTCGTCGAGTGCGGCCGGGACTTCCATCCGAGCGGTCTGCGGCACCGGCAGCAACATCGACGCACTGTCCCCACACCGGCACCGCTTCCACAGCGACTGGAACTACACCATCCACCCCAAGCCTCACGACACTGCCCGCGCAGCGAAGAACGCCCGGTCGGCCGGCACCCCGTTTCCCGCAGCATCGTCACGGGTGTCTGCCACAACCCGGAGCTGGCCGACATGACCCCTCACGGGCGCTGGACGAACTGGTCGACCGACTGGCCCAGGAAGATGGGCGAGGCACGTGAGCAAGGCCGACTACAGCACTCTACCTGCGCAAACTCGGCACCCGAAGCCTGTTCGCCCAGCTCTTCGGAGTCAGCGGCGGCACCCTCACCAGGGCCGTCCACCTCGGTGTGGATCTCGCGGATCTCGGCCACCAGGGCGTCATCCGCCGCCTGCCGGGCGGCCCGCGCGTCCGCGCCGGCCAGCCACCGGTAGTAGCCCGAGCGGGAGAGGCGAAGCACCCGGCACAGCCGCTGAACGCCGAACTCGCCGACGTGTGCGGAGATGAAGTCCCAGCGGCGGGAGGTCACTTCATCTCCTTGGCAAAATACTGGGCCGCCCGGCGCAGGATCTCCCGTTCCAGCTGCCATTCCTTCTCGGCTTTCAGCAGCCGGGCGTTCTCGGCACGCAGCCGGGCCACCTCGGCCTCCTGGGACCCCGCCTGCCCTGAACCGCCCGCCGCGGCCTGGCCGCCGCCCTCGGCCGCTCGCACCCACAGCCGCAGCGTCTCGCGGGTGATGCCCAGGTCAGCGGCGATGGCCTTCATCGTCCGCTGTCCCGCCGAAGCCCGCCACAACGCCACCGCGTCCGCCCGGAACTCCGGGGTGTATATCCGCCCTGCCATGTGAACCATCTTCCCGGACCATCAAGATCCGCCATCAGAGTGTCCACACCGCGGGGGTCACCTCAGTCTTCGCCATCACCGACGCCTCGGGCGGTGCCTCGAAGGAAGCCCACGACATGGCCGTGCAGCGCATGATCCAGGCGGGCGTGGTACCGATTACCTGGATGGCCGTAGCGAGTGAGTGGCAGCGCGACTGGGCCCGCGAGAAGACCATCCCGGCCATGACCGAGGTCCAGCTTGAGCACGGGGGCGCCACTGGCGTCGCCTTCGGCTGGGAGATGCAGCTGCTCGCCGCAGGACGCGCTGGAAGCGACGTCTGACATGGCCGCGGAACAAGCTCCCGTCCGCATTGGGTACTGCCTGTCGCTGACCGGTCCCCTCGCGGACAACGGCCGGTCAGCCCGGCTCGCCCATGAGATCTGGCGCGAGGACATCAACGCTCGCGGTGGACTGCTCGGCCGTCCAGTCGAGTTCGTCCGCTACGACGACCAGGGAGACGCCTCCCTGGTTCCCGGGATATACGAACGGCTGATTGACGAGGACAGGGTTGACCTCGTCATCGGTGGATACGGCACCAACACTCTGCTGCCGGCCATGCCGTTGGTGATGGAGCGGCAGCGATTCTTCGTCGGGCTCATGGGCCTCGGAGTCAACAATGCGCTCGTCTATCCGAACTACTTCGCCATGATCCCGACCGGGCCGGATCCGAACGCCGCGCTCACCGATGGGTTCTTCGAACTCGCCGCGCAGCAGAATCCGCGGCCCGCGACCGTGACGCTCGTCTCCGCGGATGCCGAGTTCTCCCGCAATCCAGTTCTCGGCGCCGGGGCCAACGCCGAGAAGCGACTGCCACCAGCGGAAAGGCCTCAGCGCTCGCCCGTCCCCGGGCTGGATCCGCCGCACGGCCCGACGACGCTGCCACTCTTTGAACGTGTCCCGGTTCCCGTTACTCGCTCGGCTCCGCCGCGCAGGCGAGGTCCTGCGGCGGGCGTTGCCCAGTGGTCAGGAATGCCGTCACCGCGTCGTTCGCGCACGTGTTGGGGCCGAACGGATAGACGCCGTGCCCGCCCTGGTCGGCCGTCACCATCGTGGCCCGCTTCCCGAACGCGTTCCGTAGCTTCCGGGCGCCGGCCAGCGGTGTCCCCGGGTCGCGTTCGTTCTGCACCATGAGCACGTTCGACGGGCCCCGGTCACCGATGCGCACCGGCGGTTCGACCCGCTTGTCCGGCCAGAACGCGCATGGTCCGATGCTGGCCGTGGACCCGCCCAGCATCGGGTACTTCAGCCGGTCGACCGCGACGTTGCGCTGATAGTCCTGGACCATCCCCGGCCAGCGGGTATCACTGCATATCACTGAAAAGCGGGAGGCCATGCTGTTCTCTATGTTCTCCGGCAACGGCAGTGCGGGCGGCAGAGGCCGGTCCCCCTTGAGCGCTTGCCAGGTGGCGGCCAGCAGGGGCATGGTCGCATCGCTGTAGAGGTACTCGAACGTGAGCCCGCGGAACAACGTCCCGTCGATGCCCTGGACCGGCTTCGCCTCCAACCGCTTCGCGAGGTCGAAGAACTCCGCGGTCACCTGCTCCGGCGTGGTGCCCAGACCGTACTCGGGACGGGCGGCCGCGAACGCCGCGAAGTCCGGGAACCGGTCCTCCATTCCACGGGCGAACAACCGCATGGCCGTAACGTCGTAACCGCCCGGGCCCAGGTTGCTGTCGAGCACGACCCGGTCGCCGCGCTTGGGGAACATCGTCGCGTACACCGCACCGAGGTAGGTGCCGTACGAATGACCGAGGTACGAGAGCTTCGGCTCGCCCAGCGCCACCCGGATCCGGTCCATGTCGCGCGCGGTGTTCGCGGTGGTGGTGTGCGGCAGCATCCACGCCGTCCGCGAGGTGGCGCACTGCTCGGCGACGGTCCGCGCGTACCTCGCCTCCCGCGCGACATCGGCCGCGGTGTGCGCGTACGGCGGGAAGTTGCGGCGTGCCTGCTGTTCCGGCGTCAGATCGCAGGTCACCGGCGCGCTGCGACCGACGCCGCGCGGGTCGAAGCCGATCACGTCGTAGGAGTCCAGCACCTTCTGGGGCAGCCCTGAGCCGGCGAGAAGGGCCGGGTAGTCGAGTCCCGTACCGCCGGGGCCGCCTGGATCGGTCAGCAGCACGCCGCGGCGCTGCGAGGGGTTCTGGCTCGCCAGTCGCGAGATCGCGATCTCGATCTGCCGGCCGTCGGGATCCCGGTAGTCCAGGGGGACTTCGAGCGTCGAGCACTCAAGACGGGGCGAGGCGATGTCCTCCGGGCACGGGCCCCACCGCACGGTGTCCGGCGTCGTCGCCAACGACACTCCCGGAATCGCGGTCACCGCCACCGCGGTGGCGGCAAGGGCGAGGGAGAGTGTTCTGCGCATCTGATGTCCTCCTGAAGGGGCGCATGGGGACGCCGGAACGAGGGCTCGGAACGCCCGCCGTCAGGTCCTGCCGGCCCGTGGAGGCCGACCGGACAGGACCTGGCCGCGTGCCGGATTGCGTCAGGCCGTTTCTCGGCAGCGGATTTCCCCGGAATCACCGGCCCGCCCGGCGTCCGGTTCCCGGTGGGTGTGTGCCCAGCCACCGAGCACCATCGCGACGAGCGCGATGGATCCGAGAAGAGTCATCCGGCCGGCAAGGCCGCCCGGGACCCAGTCGAAGATGCCCCACAGCAGCTCGGAGTCCCGGTTGAGCAGACCGCGGATCACCGCTTGGGCGGCCAGGGCCGTGATCACCATCCCCACCGTCTCAAAGGCTCCGAAGCCACCCTCGCGCATCGCGCTTCTCCGTCTCGTGTCCGGTTGTCTCGGCACGTGAACGAGTCTGTCCGTGCGGCGCGGCCTCCACATCAGCCCGACGGCTCACAAGGCCCTCGACCACAGGCGAGACGGTCATTCGACTCTGGTCCAGGGCGTATCATCCCTCGGTCCGACTCACCGGACATACGGTGTCGCGATAATGACCAGGTGGACACGGACGTCGCACCATGGCTCGGATGGTGGCCGCATGCCTGGCGGCTGGCAGCGGCCGCCGCAGTGGGCATACCGGTCTGGCTCGCCACCGGTGTGCTGCTGAAGTGGCAGGCGGCCGGAACGGGCTCCTGGTTCCTGATCGGTGATCCGCTGGTGGCGCTCGGCTGCTTGACGGCGCTCGTGTGGCGGCGGCGGTTCCCGCTCGCCGTCGCCATGACGGTCGCGATCGCGTCGACCGCGTCGGCACTCGCCACCGGCGCCACGCTCGTGGCGCTGGGTTCGGTCTCCACCCGTCGCCATCCGGTGGAGATCGGGGTCGTCGGGCTGGCCTACGTGACCGCGTCACAGTTCGCCGTCGGGCTCTACCCCGTCCAGGGGCCGAGCCCGCCCGGCCCGTGGTGGGTCCAGCTCGCGTTCTCGGCACTGACCGCGGGCATCGCGGCGGCCGTGGGCATGGCCATCGGCGCGCGGCGTGCCGAAGTGCGGTCCCTGCGGGACCGGGCGGAGAGCGCGGAACGGGAACAGACCGCGCGAGCGGCGCAGGCACGGGCCCTGGAACGCAACCGGATCGCGCGCGAGATGCACGACGTGCTCGCGCACCGGATCTCCCTGGTCGCCATGCAGGCCGGGGTGCTGGACCACCGCGACGACCTCACAGCCGAGGAGAACCGCGTACTGGTCCGCTCCATCGCCGACGGCTCTCATCAAGCCCTGGAGGAACTACGGGATGTCCTCGGTGTGCTCCGGGCCGACCCGACCCGCCCGGAACCACCACAGCCCTCCCTCGACCGCATCCCCGAACTGGCAGCCGACGCCCGCGCATCCGGGCTGGACGTCACACTCACCACCAGCCTGACGGCAGATCCGCCCGACGTCGTAGGGCGAACCTGCTACCGGATCGTCCAAGAAGGACTGACCAACGCCGCCAAACACGCCCCGGGCGCACACATACACATCACCCTCGAAGGAACAGAAGGCGACCAACTAGAGGTCAATGTCCGCAACTCCCCAGCCATCACAAAAAACGTGCGACCGCCGGCGTCGGGATTTGGCCTGCTCGGCCTCGGCGAACGAATCACCCTCGCCGGCGGAACACTCGACCATCACCCCACACCCGACAACGGGTACGTCCTCACCGCACGACTACCCTGGCCGAACCCCACCCACGAAAAGAGAACATGAGTGGACAGCGAGCGGGAGCCGGTGCGCGTCGTCATCGTCGACGACGACCAGCTGGTGCGCGTGGTGCTGCGGCTTGTCATCGACGGCGAACCGGACCTGACCGTCGTCGCGGAGGCCGCCGACGGGGACGCCGCGATCACCGTGGTAGATGAGCAGCGGCCGGACGTCGTGCTGATGGACGTGCGGATGCCCGGCCGTGACGGTCTCAGCGCGACCCGGGAAATCCTCACCCGCCGGGCGCCACCCCGGGTGCTCATGCTGACCACGTTCGACTCCGATGCTCTGGTGCTCGGCGCGCTGGACGCAGGAGCACTCGGGTTCGTCCTCAAAGACACCCCACCGCCGCGGATTCTCGATGCGGTGCGGACCGTCGCGGAGGGCAACCCCGTACTGTCTCCAGCGGCCACGGCACGGGTGATCGCCGCAGCCACCGGTCCACGGTCCTCCTACGCTCGCGACTCGACCCGCGAAGCCGCACAGAAACGGCTGGCCGCGCTGACCGAACGAGAACTCGAAACCGCCCGGGCCATCGCGGACGGGCTGGGCAACCCGGAGATCGCCCGGAGGCTGCACATCAGCATCGCGACCGTCAAGGCACACACGGGCAACCTGTTCGCCAAGCTGGCGGTCGAGAACCGGGTACAGATCGCGCTCCTGGTCCGCGACGCGGAGGAATGACGGACCCCGCGACGGGGTGAACCTTGAGCGGGCGCAGCCCCTTTCAGCGGCAGGCCGAGTTGCTGGCCACCATTCCCGGGGTGAGCGCGCACACCGCCGAGGTGATCCTCGCCGAGATCGGCGCGGACATCGGCCGCTTCCCCTCGGCCGGCCACCTCGCCTCCTGGGCAGGGGGGTGTCCGGGCAACCACGAGTCCGCGGGCAAGAGCCCGTCGGGCCGCACCCGCCCCGGCGACCCGTGGCTCAAGGGCGTCCTCGGACAAGCGGCGATCTCCGCCTGCCGCACCAAGGACAGCTACCTCGCCTCCCGCTACCGGCGCCTGGTCGGACGCCGCGGCCGCCGACGGGCGCCGGCCGCCCTGCAGCACTCCATCCTGGTCTCGATCTGGCACATGTCCGCCCGCGACATCGAGTACGCCGACCTCGGTGGCGACTACCTCATCGAACGCACCGGCAAGACCCGCGCCACCCCCCGCCTGGTCAGCCTGTGGGTGCCGGAAACTGTGTCACCCGAGGTGACCTGCGGGTTCGGATCTGCCAGAGCGCAGGAAGCCGGCGAGTGCTGTGCGGCATCATGCTGGGTCGTGGCGATACGTCTGATCTATCAGCTCGCGTGTCAGCTCTTCCGATGGCTTGCGCTGCTGGCCCGGTCGAGTGCGGAGAAAGACGTCGAGATCTTGATGCTCCGGCACCAGCTCACCATCGCGCAACGCATCCAGCCACGACCTCAATTTTCCTGGAGCGATCGGGCTGTCATGGCAGCGCTGCTCCGGATGGTGAATAAGCACCATCGTGCACGGCTGGCGTTGCTGGTCACTCCACGGTCGGTCCTGCGCTGGCACGCACGCCTCGTCGCCCGGAAGTGGACCTGTCCACACCGCCGTCCAGGCCGACCACCGACGCCGGAAGCACTGCGGCAGCTGGTCCTGCGCCTCGCACGGGAGAACCCCGGGTGGGGATATCGACGGATCCACGGCGAACTACTCGGCCTGGGACGCAAAGTCGGCGCCTCGACCGTCTGGGAGATCTTGCAGAAGGCCGGGATCGACCCCGCACCCCAGCGCACCAGCCAGTCCTGGCCCGTCTTCCTCAAAGCCCAGGCCTCCGCCATCGTGGCCACCGACCTCTTCCACATCGACACGGTCTTCCTGCGGCGCTGGTTCGTGCTGTTCTTCATCGACCACGGCACCCGCCGCGTGCACATCGCCGGCGTCACCCGGCACCCGACCGGCCCCTGGATCACCCAGCAAGCGCGGAACTACCTCATGGACCTCGGTGACCGCGCAGAGTCGATCAGATTCCTCATCCGGGACCGCGGCGCCTACTTCACCGACAGCTTCGACGCCGCCTTCCAGGCGGCCGGCATACGCGTGATACCCACACTGCCCGCCGTGCCACGGATGAACGCCATCGCCGAACGCTGGATCGGATCATGCCGACGCGAGGCAACCGACCGCATCCTGATCACCGGAGAACGCCACCTACGCCTCGTCGTCGGCGAGTACGCGAAGCACCACAACAGACACCGGCCGCACCGATCCCTCGGACAACGGCCACCAGACCAACTCACCAGCCCCGAGCCGCCTATCGCCAGGGACAACACTCGCATTCGTCGACGCGACCGACTCGGCGGCCTTATCCACGAATACTCGCAGGTCGCATAGGGTGACACAGATTCCGGCACCCACAGGCCCCTGGCTACACGCTGCTGCGCATCGACTACCTGGGACGGCACCAGAGCCCCGTCACCATGGCCAACGACGGCTGGGTTCTTACCGCCTTCAGCCGCTACTGCCCCGACTGCCTGCGTGACACCGCCGACCTCCCCGGCGGCCCCGTCTGGGACGGCACCTGGCGCCTCCCGCACACCTTCCTGTGCGAGCGACACAACCGAATCCTGGCCTGGCGATGCCCCGCCTGCCACGCGCCAGCCTTCTCCAACGGTTACCGCGCCGACGGACGATGGCGCCCCACACAGCTCGTCCCTGCCCCTGCACAGCGCCTGCACCCCATCCGCTGTCGCCACCCACCGCCCCGGCACCGGCCGAGCTGCCGTCTGCGGCCAGGCGCTCGACCAGCCCGCCGGACCGCTCGTACGGCCCACGTCGGCCGTGGCACACGCGCATCAGCCGCTCGCCGATGCCGCCGCCGGGGCCGATCACGAGGTGACGAGCCTGGGGCAGCACGTGTCCGCCCAGTGGTTCTTCAACGATGTTCGCGCGACCGTCTCAGCCGTACGCGGAACCTGGCCCATGGCCGGCGACCTCATCGCCGAGTTCGGGCCGATGGACACCGGCGCTGCGCACGTCGAGGCTCTGCGCCGCCCGCGCCCGGAACGCACGACGGCGCTGGGCGACGGGCGGGTGGCCCGGACCTTCGGACACCCGCCCGCAGACCCGCTCGCGGCTGCAGACCTGATGGCCATCACCGTGGCCATCCTCGACGACCCGTCCGGACACCACACCCTCGCGCGCCTCCTGTCCGCCCTGCCCTCGACCAGCACCGCCCACATCCGTCTGCGTCATCACGCCCAGCACTGCTCACCTGCCATGACCGCGGTGATCCGCAGCAGTGTCCGTTTCCCCCGCAAGGCCGCCGGCCCGCCCGCCCTCTTCCCACAGCCCGCCACCCACCGCGGCCGACTCGACCCACGCACCATCTCCACGCCCCTGCCCGAACACTGGGCTGTTCCGCTCGACGAACTCGACGCACCGAGACCGCAACTGCGCAGGGACGCGGCCATCCGCCTCGTCCAGATGGCCATCGGTCGCTCCCGCCGCTCCGCGGCCCTCTACCTCGGGATCCTTCTCGGCTCACTGCACTCCGCCACCATCAGCATCCGCACCTGGCAGAAAGAACCGGGCAACGCCACGGCGTACCGGAGAGCTCTCCACCGCGTCGCCGAGATCGCCATCGCGCAAGGCCAGGCCGAGGGGGGGCGGTGCCGGAGGCGGGTGACAGCGCCGTTTGACGTTGGTCCCGCGGAGAGCCTTGGTCTTGAGCTGTGTCTCGGGGGTGAGGCCGATTTTCCGGCAGGGCTCGGCGCCTCAGGCCCGTCAAATGACACTCGCGCAGCGATGTCTCAGTGGAAGGCGGGAAGGGGTGCCTGCCCGATATTGCCCGCGAGCCGCACGACAGCGTCGAGATCCGGTTGGGCGTCGTTGTCCACGACGATGTGCCGGGCTCCGGACCAGGCGCAGTCCTGGGCCCCGAGCCGTTGCCAGAATGCGGGCCAGTCGGCCAGCTTGGCCCGGTCTCGTGGCAGACCTCGTTGCGTCAGTCTCGTACGAACGGTCTCCGCGGAGGCCCGCACCTCGACCACGACGACAGGTGTTCCCGCCGGCCAGGAGGCCCGGTCGGCGGAGACAGTCAAGAAGTCGGGGTTGCCGAGGTACGCCGCGAAAGGCGCGTCCAGGACGATGGGGAGGCCCAGCCGCAGGTTGTCGGCCGCTGTGGCGAACAGCGCCTTGTACTCGGCCGGCATCAGCCGTTCGATGTAGGTCGGGTCGTCTTCGCGGCCTCCGGCCCGCCGGCCGACCAGTTCGAGTGCGGCGTCCACGAGGTCGCCGGCCAGGGAGTCCTTGTCGAGGTAGACGGCGCGGAGCCGGCGTGCGAGCTCGCGGGCGACATGAGACTTTCCCGAGCCTGCTGGGCCGATCGCGACGAATACCGGTGGTGTCCCGGACGTGGGGGCCAGCGGGTCAGGCGCGGGCATTGGCCACCGCCTCGAGGAATGTCCGGGCCGCCGCGCGGACCGGGTGCTGCTCTGTGCTTTCTCGCTGCGCCGCCTTGGTGATGAAGCTTCCGACGCCGACCGCCGCGACTCCGGCATTGAACCACTCGTCCACGTTGTCCGGGGAGACGCCTCCGGCCGGGACCAGGGGGATGTGGCCGAGTGGTTCGAGTACTGCACGGGCGTAGTCGCGGTTGAGGACCGAGGAGGGGAACAGCTTGACGAGATCGGCTCCTGCCGTGGCCGCCTGGACGATCTCCGTGGGTGTTGCGGCTCCGCAGATGCTGACGGCCTGGTATCGGCCGGCGGTTTCCAGCATGCCGGAATCGACCTGGGGGCTGACCAGGAAGCGCGCTCCGGCCTGGATGCTGGCGTACGCGGCAGTCGCGTCGAGTACGCTGCCGGCGCCGATCTCGGCCTCGGGGTACTCCGCGCTCAGCCGGCGAATCACGTCCAGGGCACCCGGCGTGGTGAGCGTCACCTCGACCGCTCGTATCCCTCCAGCGATGGCCTCGCAGGCCACTTTGTACGACGCCTCTGCGGTGGGCAGGCGCACGATCAGCACCGTTCCGGTGTCGCAGATGGCATTCAGCGTGCGCAGCTTGCGCATCGAGTCACCTCAAGGAAATCCGTTGTCGGGGGGTGTTGACAGAGCTTAGGACCCTCTGTTTCGGTAATGCAATCGATCTCAGCAATCGATCGCAGCGGCCGACCTCAGAGGGGACAATCGGCAGAAGTTGCTCCATACCGAAAGTGAGGAGGCGCGTCGTGAGACGTCCGCGAACGGCAGTTCTAGGCGCCCGCCACTGGCACGTACCCCTGTATGTCAGCGCCTGGGCGGACACTCACGATGTCGTGCTGGTCCAGGACGAGGAGCCCGACGGGGTCACGGACATCGCCCGACGCCTCGACGCGCCCGTCTGCGGGGAAATCGGGGAGGCTCTGGACGCCGGGCCGTTGGACCTGGCCTACGTCTTCGGGCCGCACGACCGCATGGTGGACACCTGCCTGGACCTGGTCGAGCGTGGCATTCCCTTCATGGTGGAGAAGCCGGGTGGCACGGGGCCCGAGGACGTGGAGCGGATCCGGGATGCGGCCGTCTCGGCAGGGGTGGCGGTGACTGTCCCCTTCGTTCAGCGTGGCGGCCCCGTGGATCACGCGCTGTCCCTGGCCGGCGCGCCGACGTACCAACGGGCGAGCTTCGTGGCCGGCCCACCGGAGCGCTATCACGCGGCAGGCTGCTCGTGGATGCTCGAGCCCGCGCGCTCGGGCGGGGGGTGTCTGGTGAACCTGGCGCCGCACTTCATCGACCTCTTCCTACAGCGGAGCCGGGCCCGGCGCGTGGAGCTTGTGGCCGCCAACCTTTCCGCGAGCCTGCACGGCGAGGCCGTTGAGGATCACGCCACGCTGGTGCTCGCGGGCGACGACGGCAGCGAGGCCATCATCGAGGTCGGCTATGCCTTCCCGTCGAGTCCCGCGAAGCGGTACTGCTCCTACACCAGCGCCGGCGAGGGGGGATACGTCGACGTGGGTACCTCCGGCGACGTCTCCTTCACGCGTGCGTCGGACGGTGTCACCGAGTCGAGCGCCATCGACGTGGACAGCGACCCGCTGTATGACGTGTTCGTTCGACAGGTGGCTGACACCTGGGCGGACGGCTTCGCCGGGCTGCCTACCCTGGCCGACCTTGCCGACACAATGAGGCTCGTCTGGGCCGCGTACAAGCGGTCTCCCATTGCGTCTGTGGAGGTCAGCCATGGCTGAGGTGAGCATCGACGACGTCGCCGCCCGAGCGGGCGTGCATCGTTCCACGGTTTCCCGCGCCTTCTCCCGGCCTGAAGCCGTGAATGCCGAAACCCGGAAGCACGTCCTGGAGGTGGCGAAGAGTCTCGGTTACCGGGTGAACCCGTTGGCGCAAGCTCTGCGCCGCCGTGCGAGCAAGCTTGTTCCGCTGCTCGTCCCGGACATCACCAACCCCTTCTACGGTGAGCTGGCGAGGACCATGGCGGCTGCGGCGGCCGACCGGGGTTATCAGTTGGTGTTGTGCGTGACCGGCGGCGAGGTGGCCCAGACCAATGCGTATCTGACATCGCTGCAGGAGATGTACGCGCCCTTCGGGATCGTCGCGCCGTCGACCACTGTGGACCTCGACGAGCTGCAGAACGTCGCGCTTGGCAGCAAGGTCGTTGTGGTCGACCGTGTCGAACAGGCGCAGGTGCCGACCGTGACGGTGGACAGCGCCGAGGGCATCGCACTCGCCGTGGACCATCTGCGCGGCCTGGGGCACCGGCGCATCGCCTATGTGTCCGGCATCTCCGGGGCGTACACGTCCAGGGACCGCCTGGCCGCCTACGAGGGGCTGGCCGCGGAGCTGGACATGCCGGCGGTGGTCCTGGACGGAGGCACCGGGCCCGACGTGGGTGAGCGGGCCGCCCAGCGTCTGGTGGACATGACACGCGAAGAGCGCCCGACAGCAATCATCGCGGCCAATGACATGGTCGCCTTCGCCCTCATCTCCGCTCTTGGTGTGCGCGGTGTGTCCGTCCCGGACGAGGTGTCGGTGATGGGCTTCGACGGCCTGGAGTTCGGCGCCCGGTTCAACCCACGGCTGACCACCGTCCGCCAGCCCATCGCCGACATGGGAGTGATCGCCATCGACCTCGCCGAGAAACTCCTTAAGGACGGGGAGACGAGCCATGTCGTTCTGGCCCCGGACCTGCTGGTCCGTGAGTCGACCGCGGAGGTGCCCCGATGAGCCTGCCCGCAGGGTTCCAGCACGTCGACCATGTCGCCTTCACGGTGCCCGACCTCGGCGAAGCGGTCACCTTCTTCACGGACGCCTTCGGAGCCGAGGAGCTCTACCGCTCGACGCGGGGGCCCGACGCCGACTTCATGCCCGCGCATTTCGAGGTCCCGGCCGATGCCCACCTGGAACTCGCCATGCTGCGCATGCCGCCGAACCTCAACGTGGAGCTTTTCCAGTGGTGGAGCACGGACCAGCGCCGCGACTACCCGCGCCACTGCGATGCCGGCGGCCACCACCTGTGCTTCACCGTGGCGGACGTCGACACCGCCGTCGAGCATCTCCGCTCGCACGGCGCCTGTGTGCTGGGCGGAACCAAGGAGGTCGGCCCGGACAGCCCGCGCGTCGCGGGCAACCGGTGGACCTACCTCCGGGCGCCCTGGGGCCTGTTGATCGAACTGGTCGACCGCTCCCGCGTCCACAACCCGCCACCGCTGATCGGGCCTGCCGACTGGACTGCCCCCTCCCGAACCGAAAAGGACCTGTAGTGCGGATCATTGGCCACACCCTCGGCACACCGGAACAGACCCTCCCCGAGGCGCTGGAACTCTTCGCCTCCGCCGGTCTGGACGGAGCGGAGGTCATCTACCAGAACGACTACCGCAGCGGACTGCCGATCGGGGACGATGCCGCCGCTGCCGAGGCGGCCCGCGCAGCGGACGATCTCGGCGTAGCGGTGGTGGGTCTCGCTCCGTACACCACGGGGCTCAACCACGAGGACCCGGCGCAGCGCCTCGCCGCGCTCGATGAACTGCGGTCGGCCATCGACTGCGCCCATCGCGTGGGCGCCACCCGGATCCGCGTGTACGCGGGTTCCTGGGGAGCGGATCGAACCGATCACGCCGCACACTGGGAGCGCCTGCAATCGGGGCTTTCGGAGCTGGCGCCGCTCGCCGCCGACGCCGGAGTACTCCTGTGCGTGGAGAACCACTTCGGAACCATGACGCAATCGGCGAAGGAGACCGCCCGGCTGATACACGAGGTGGACTCACCTGCCGTCCGAGTGCTCTACGACCAGGCGAACCTCACCTTCACCCACGACGAGGCATGGCCGGAAGCACTGCGGGAGCAGGGCGACCTGATCGGGCACGTCCACGTGAAGGACCTCGTCTTCACCGATCCGAACGCACCCTTCGTCGCCTCCGAGACGGCCCGGGTGAAGGCGGACGAGCGGGCGGTGCGCTCCCGCGTCGTCGGCGAGGGCATCGTGCCCTGGGCGGACATCCTGCAGGCGGTCAAGCAGCACGGATACGACGACGTCCTCAGCCTCGAATACGAGTACCGGTGGCACCCGCAGGACCTCCCGTCCCCGGCGGAGGGCTTCACGCGGTCCGCCCGCGCGCTGCACTCACTCCTCGAAGAGGCCGCCGGACTCGCACCCGCGGAGGTCTCCCAATGAGCCGGCCGCCGCTGCGTGTCGGAGTGGTCGGCGCCGGGAACATCGCACACATCGCGCAGCTGCCCACCCTGGCATCACGGGACGACGTCATCCTCGATGTCCTGGTATCCCGGCGCGAGGACCCCTCCGAACTGGTCCGCCGCTGGGGGTTCTCCACGGCGGTCCCGACCGTCGAGCAGGCACTCGAACGTGACCTGGACGCCCTGTTCGTGTTGACCCCGAGGTCAGAGCATGTCGTCGGCGTGAGCAGCGCGCTGGAGGCGGATGTGGATGTCTTCTGCGAAAAGCCCCTCGCGACCGCGACCAGTGACGCGGAGCGGCTCGCCGACCTCGCCGACGCGCGTGACCGCGTGCTGATGGTCGGCTTCAATCGCAGGTTCGCGCCGACCTACGTCGCCGCGCGTGACCAGTTCGGGGACGCCGGTGCCGCCTTCTGCGTCGCGCAGAAGAACCGCCGCGGCAGCGAGTACCGCGCGACCTTCGAGAACGCCATCCACATGGTGGATCTGCTGCGCTGGTTCTGCCCGGGCGAACCGGTCGACGTCTCCGCCCACGCCGCCGGTGACGACCCCTGGCAGGAGGACGGCGTCTCCGCCCTGGTCCGGTTCGCCGGCGGCGGCACCGGTGTCCTGACGGCGGCACGGACCGCTGGTGCGTGGGCCGAAAAACTGGATGCCTACGGCGCCGAGCGCTCGGCCGAGGTGGTGGCTCCGGACACGGTGACCCTCACCCGGGACGGTGCGAGCACGGTGCGCTCGATGAGCCCCGAGGCATTCGGCTGGGCCACGGCGACGAACACCTTCGGGTTCGCCGCCGCCGTTCACCACTTCCTCGACCGCGTACGAGACCGTGGAGCGCCGCTGACGTCAGGGCGGGAAGCCGCCCGCACACAGGCGCTCCTCGACGACATCCTGCAGGCCGCCGGTCTGCCCGTGAAGGAGCAGGAGGGCCGCACCTGGTCCAGCCACGCGACGCGCTGACCCTCCGCGAGCCTCGAACGGCCCCTCACGGAGCTGGCGCCGGCGGCGTCCCCTCTCGAAGAAGGCTTTCCGAACCGCCGACGTCGTCGACCGTCACAACCCGGTCCGCGGTGCCATGACCCGCCGACTGTTCGCACAGATCCCATCCCTCACTGCACTGAGGAGCGCTCAATGGCGAACGCACCAAGAATAACCTCACCGAAATCCCCCTCCGCAACGGCCAAACCGGCCACCCCACCCCGCGGAAGGCGGCTGAACATCCTGGCCGGTACTGTCGGCCACTTCATCGAGTGGTACGACTGGTACAGCTACGGCCTCCTGGCCGCCGTCTTCTCCAGTCAGATCTTCCCCGGAAACAGCCCGGCGATGTCGCTGATCGGCGCCCTGCTGACCTACGCGGTCGGGTTCGTGGTGCGGCCGCTGAGCGGCATCATCATCTCCCCCCTGGCAGACCGATACGGCCGCCGCGTCGTCCTGGCCACCACCATCGGCGGCATGGCCGCGGGCAGCCTGATCCTCGCGCTCACCCCGCCGTTCTCCGTCATCGGATACGCAGCACCGCTGCTGTTCCTGCTCGCCCGCGTACTGCAGGGCATCTCGGCCGGCAGCGAGATGCAGAGCGCCATCGCCTACATGGTGGAGAACGGCTCGACCGACCGGCGCGGCCTGTTCGGCTCGTTGTCGAATGTGGCCAGCGGCCTGGCGACGCTGGCCGCCACCGGCATGGGGGCGATCGTCACCTCGACCCTGAACACCCATGACCTGGAGACGTGGGGCTGGCGCATCCCGTTCGCCATCGGCGGCCTCCTCGGCATCGTCGGTCTGCTGCTGCGCTCGCGCGCCGACGAATCCCCGGAGTTCGAGGCCGCCGCCGAAGAGGCCGCCGCCGGCCGACAACCCGAGAACCTGCGACTGCGGGAACTGCTGCGCAGGCACCCCAAGGCACTGCTGCAGACCGCGGCTCTGTCCGCCCCGGCCGTCGCCTACTACACGTGGGCCACCTTCCTGCCCACCTACGCGCACCTGACCACCGGCCGTGACCTGGACTCCGCCTTGGCTGGCAACACCATCGGACTGGGCCTGCTGGTGATCATCGTGCCACTGTGCGGCTTCCTGTCCGACCGCATCGGCCGGCGCAAGCCCTTCCCCATCATCGGGGCCATCGGCATGGTGGTGCTCTTCTATCCGCTGCTGCTCTTGTTGCAGCAACCCGGGTTCGGCGTCTACGTGACGGTGACCGTCTCCGGCTGGGTGGTCCTGGCCATCTGGCAAGGGGTCTACCCGACCATCCAGGCCGAACTGTTCCCCGCCGCCGTTCGCGTATCCGGCATCGGTGTCGCCCACCAGATCGTCATCGCAGCCCTCGGCGGAACGGCCCCACTCATCGCCAGCGCATTCATCGAGGCAGGCCACCCTATGGGCGTAGCGGTATACATGACGGCCATCGTGCTGCTCTGCCTCATCGTCTATCTGACCCTGCCGGAAACGGGCCGCTCAGGCGCGCGCACCACCACACCACCCGCTGCGGAATCCGACACCGAGCACAGCCCTGCATCCACAAAATCCATGAAAGCCACGGAGGACACCCCATGACCGCCCCGTCCCAGATCGCCCTTGTCACCGGGTCCAGCGGAGGCATCGGAGCCGCCGCTGCTGAACGGCTGCACGCAGCGGGCACGGTGGTCATCGGCTGCGACCGCACGGCACCGGACAGCCGCCCGAAATGGCTCGCGGAATTCCGCGAGCTGGACGTCACCGACGAGCAAGCGGTGCACGACACCGTGACCGCGATCAAGGCGGAGTTCGGGACGATCGACGTCCTGGTGCACGCCGCCGGCATTCTCGGCAACGAACCGCACCTGCTCACCACCCCGAGCTCCGAATTCGCCCGGGTGATGGCGATCAACGCCACGGGGGCCTTCTCCGTACTGCGCGAAGTCGGCCTTGTCATGCAGGCCCAGCGCTCCGGCTCCATCGTCGCGGTGGCCTCGGTCGCCGCGAAGGAGGCCCGTCGCGCGTACGTGCCCTACAACGCCAGCAAAGCGGCCGTGCTGAACATCTGCTGGTCACTCGCCCTGGAACTCGGCCCGGACAACGTGTCGGTCAACGCCGTGTGCCCCGGACCGGTCAACACCGCCATGTGGAACCAGCTCGCCACCCGCGCCGGCGGCAGCGACCCCGACGGAGACCAGCGCGCCCGCCAGGCCCGGGCCGCTCAAATCCCGATGGGCCGATTCGCCGAGCCAGAGGAGGTAGCGGCGACCATCACCTTCCTCACCGACCCGGCCAACCGGTACCTGACCGGCCTGAGCCTGGATGTCGCCGGCGGCGCCCGGCTCGGAATGGGCAGCTGACGGAGCGACTCCGCCCTCGGAACGGGCGACAAGGGCCGACTTCTTGTGGGCCCAGCCGTCCGCGCTGTACCCGGCTGGCTCCCACACGTCCTCGGACACCAGCTCCAGCCGGGCGCGCATCTCCAGTTACTGCAAGGCGTGCAGGTAGATCGCGCTGGTGGTCACCGACCGGCGCCCCATCCTGATCCACACCCATCGGCGGGTCGCCCAACCCCCGCTGATACGTCGGCCACTGCTCACGGTTCATCTCGCCCAGCGCCTGCACGTGCCCGCGCCACTCCACGGCTGACCCAGCCGCGCAGACTCTCCGGACTCACCCCCAGATCCCGCGCGACCTCCGTGATCGCCTTGTCGGAGGAGCGAGCCAACGCGATCGCATCCCGCTTGAACTCCTCCGAATACCGCTTCGAGTACTGACTACCCACCTGGCACTACTTCCTCTGGAACCTCATGTCCCAGTCTCCAGGTGTCCAGTCACAAGGGGAAGCTTCACCCGCCACACCCTCGCCAGCGTGGGCCGCGAAGAAGCACAGGCGACAACACCGGCCTGATAGCCGTCCGACACTGCTGATGCAAGAACCGACCGCTAGCCAACATCGACGAGTCGGAGCACGAACAGGTCGAGCGGCGCGCGGCCCATGTCTTCGTCAGTCAGCCCGAACTTCGCGCTGATCAACGTCGTGCCCACCGGAGCCAGCCACCCACACATCGCCCCGTGTCCCCAGCACACAGCCACCCCACACCGGCCCCTGACCCCGACCGTACAAAACTGAGCACTGTAGTTGGCGAACCGTGCCAGATAACGCGCTCAGTCACACTCAGTTGGCCACTGCACAGCACGCCCCAGGTAATGGTGCTCGTCCAGCACCCTCCTACCCCCGGACCAGAAGACCCTGGCGGACATCAGGGCGAAGACCGGCACCGCGACGGCAGTAGAGACCTGCCCACCCCTCCCGGTAGCGTCCGTGAAGATCGTTGTTGACCGTCGGTACGCCCCGGACCCCATCGACTATGAGCGCCTCGTCTCGCTGGTCGAGTCCACCGGCGAAACCGTCGTGCTCACTGAGGGCGGTGTGCCGGTGAGTGTGCTGTTCTCGGAGGGGGTGATGGCCAGGCTGGAGCACTGGGCCCGCGCCGACTACTCCACACCCGCAGGGATACCGCAGGGCGAGGAAGAGGAGGACGCAAACGAGACGACGTGGGACGTCGGTCGGCTTTGGACCGAGCCGTTGGCCAGCCAGCCGGTCGTCGTCGACCGGGCCGGGAGACCGTGGACGGCTACGAGGACGGCGTCACGCTGCGCCAGGTGTTCTCCACACACTGGCAACGTGTCTCATGCCTGCGTCCAGGTGCCACTGCCGGAACCTCTCGGTTTCTGCGACCATCGCTCGTGTTTCGCTGTCTTGAGTGATCAGGTTCCGGCGGTGGCCCAGGCTGTGAGGACGGCCTGGATTTCTTCGGGTTGTGCCTGGTGGGGGTGTGGGCCGCGAAAACGGTGGGCGATGATCGTGCGGCGGAGCTTGGCTGTCATGTCCTCGAAGGAGGGCTGGGTTTTGGTGGTGTACCAGCGGGCTCTGGCGCGGTGCTCGTCGGTGTCGGCGGGCTGGCGGCCGGCCAGCGCGTACCAGGTGGTGACCACGGTGCAGGCGAGCAGACCGAAGGGGACGGTGCGTTCGACTGCGCGGCGGGTGCGGTTGCGGGCCTCGCCGACGCCGAGGGTCTGGCGGGCGTCGAAGAAGGCGGTCTCGATCGCCCAGCGGGATGCGTAGCGTTCCACGATCTGTTCGGCCGGTGTGGTGAGGTCGGTGGTGACCAGGGCGGCGGCCCGGGGACATCACGGAGATCGGCTATCCGCTGGGCAGGCCGACGTCACCGCTTACCCCACCGCACAGTGGACAACGCAGCAAGCACGCAACCTGACCCCCGCGACAAGGACAGCAAGTAGACCGAGTCGTTCAACACAGTCTTCGCCGGCACAAGCACCCCGCCACGCCTACCCCGCACGCACATCCCCGGCAACCTCATCAATGAGCACAGCCATGTAGCCTGACCAGCAGCGATGGATTTCTGAACGGCACACGATCGAATGTGTTCGCCCGCGGGTCAGCATGGAGGAAGGCCGCCGCTTGCAGCGGATCAGCCGGACGGCGAAGGACCCGGTGCGGCTGCGGCGGGCGATCGTGGTGCTGATGTCCGCCCAGGGCCAGACGGTCAAGGACACTACCCCGCTGATGCAGGAGCGTTGAGTTGCCAGTTGCTTGATCGGGGCCGTCGTTGGGCGGCTGCACTCCTCGTCCGGGTTCAGAGACGTGTTGCAACGCGGATGAGGTCAGCAACTGGACGAAGGCGGCTGTGCGGCGGCCAGGCGATCACCGTTGTCACGGGCGGAGCGTCCAGGACCGGCACGGCGGCGAGGTCTCGGCGCAGGTCGGCGCCGGCTGACTCGGGGATGACCGCGGTGCTGCGGCCGAGCGCGATCAGCTGGAAGAGCTGTGTCAGGTTCCGTACCTCTGCGCCAGGTCCTTCTGGATAGCTGCCACCGGGGCCGGGCCAGCGGGCCATCGGGAGCTTTGGCAGTGTGGTGACGTCGTCCATCCGGACCTGGGAGCGGCTGGCGAGCGGGTGTGAGGCCGGCAGGATCGCGACCTGCTTCTCGGTGTACAGGGTTTCGGTGTCGAGCCCGACTGCTGAGTCGAAGGGCAGGTGGAGCAGAGCCACGTCGGCTTGCCCGTCCTGCAGCAGCTGCTGGTGCTGGTGTGCCTCGCAGAGCAGCAGATCGACGGTGGCTGCGCCGGGTTCCGCAGCGTAGGCGTCGAGCAACTTTGTCAGCAGCTCGCCGACGGTGCCGGATTTGACGGCGAGGACGAGGCCAGGATGTGCTGCCGCGGCCCGTTGGGTACGCCGCTCAGCTGCGGTCACTGCGCTGAGGATCGCGCGTCCTTCGGCCAGCAGCACGGCTCCGGCCTCGGTGAGCGTGACCTTGCGGCTGTTGCGTTCCAGCAGTGCGATTCCGAGCCGCCGTTCGAGCTGGGTGATCGTGCGCGACAGCGGCGGCTGGGCTATCCCCAGGCGCTGGGCAGCCTTGCCGAAGTGCAGCTCCTCGGCGACGGCGACGAAGTACCGCAGCTCGCGTATTTCCATGAGCCCAGGCTAATGACGGGCAGACGGCTGATCGATATCGCTCTGGTATTGCTGCACTACCGAAGTGGTGTTGGTGCCCGGCTGCGGCGCAGGCATGCTCGCTGTCATGAGCGAGAAGACGATCGCGCTGGTCACCGGCGCGAACAAGGGAATCGGGTATGAGATCGCGGCCGGGCTGGGTGCGCGGGGCTGGAGTGTCGGTGTCGGCGCCCGGGACGAGCAGCGCCGGGAGGACGCCGTGGCGAAGTTGCGCGCTGCTGGTGCCGACGCGTTCGGTGTACCCCTGGACGTGACCGACAGCGCGAGCGTGACCGCCGCAGTCCAACTGATCGAGGAGCGTGCAGGACGGCTCGACGTACTGGTCAACAACGCCGGCATTGCCAGCGGCTGGCCGGAGGAACCCACCACCATCGACCTCGAGACCGTGAGGCGACTGGTGGAGACCAACGTCATCGGCGTCATCAGGCTCACCAACGCAATGCTGCCATTGCTGCGCCGTTCGGCGCACCCGCGGATCGTCAACCAGTCCAGCCACGTCGGCTCCCTGACACTGCAGACCACGCCCGGCGTCGACCTCGGGGGGAGCAGCGGGGCCTACGCGCCGACAAAGACCTACCTCAACGCCGTCACCATCCAGTACGCCAAGGAGCTGAGCGGCACCAACATCCTGATCAACAACGCCTGCCCCGGTTACGTGGCCACCGACCTCAACGGATTCAGCGGGACCCAGACCCCCGAACAGGGCGCGGCGATCGCCATCCGACTGGCGACCCTGCCGGACGACGGTCCGACCGGCCAGCTCTTCGACGACAACGGGGCCGTGCCCTGGTGACCTGACCTTCGGATGCCTTCCCCGTCGATCGCAGACCGCAGCCGCCCGTCGACCCCACGTGCACCCCGCCAAGATCGCTGCTGCTGGCCTTTGTCACGCAGCCTTGGCCGGGTATGCGGTCCACTGCCGGATGGGTGACTCGGATACGATGCGAGTCTTCGGCCCGGCGCGGGCGTTGTGCCAGCGTATGTGGGCGGCGATGGCGGCGTTCTGCTCGTCGTGCGTGCGGTGGAACGTCAGTCCCCTGCCCGCAGCCCGGATCAAACGCCGACAAGCCGTCGCAGGCCTCCTCAACGAATACCACCGAGCCAGCTGACCATAGAACAATCCCAGCTCACAACCGATGAAGCAATTCTGAAGCGCTACGGGTAGCTGGCGCACACCCGGTGATAGCCATCAGCTATCTGCAGAGGGTGGTCGAGGTTCAACTCGCCGCGTACCAGGAGGATCGGTGAGAGTGGCTTACCCTTCCTGGCATGTTTCAGGTCCTTTGCGACCTCGGGGTCATCTGCGGGAAGCAGTTGCAGTCGGGCCGCACGCAGGATGTCCTTGGCGCGATGCCGCACCGTCGGCGCCTGCGAGAACAGCGCGGTGAGGACATCCACGAGAGCCGGAGCGGCCGTCAGCCGCAGAAATGACTCGGCTGCCGGGTAGTCGTGCCCTGTCGGGGCATCGGCCCAGCTCACGGCTACATCCCTCGCCATAGCACGTCCCTCCGACATGTCGACGATCACCGAGCCGACGACTGCTGGTCGCAAAATGTCCGCCCACCGGCCCGTCCTCCACCTCTGAGGCAGTTCCCGAGCGTTGGCACCGTCCTCCACCGTCGCCTCAGGGCGAACGAGGCGAACTCCCGAAAATGCCAGAGGCGGGTAGCAGGTCGGGGCCGGGGGCCACGCGGGTGCCCGACGGTCGTGCGGGGCACCTGGCCACATTTTCGGCTACCAGTAGTGCCGTCGCCCGCCGACCGCATGCCCCACAGAGCCCAGGACCCACAAGATCGCTCCAATCACGACCAAGGCGATTCCAATGGTCCACAAAACGGAGATCCCGGCCAAAAAACCAATGACGAGAAGAATGACCCCCAGGACGATCATGGCGTCCTCCGATTTCGCAAGAATGCCCTCCTTCCCACTGTGGACCTCGGCTGTCCCCACGGCAACCGCTCCCAGATCAGCTGACCTCGTGGCGCCGCTGCTCGGTCCTCACACGGTTGGACCGTTACCCAGGAGGGAACATATATGAACAAAAGACCTAGATGTGGTGCCCGCGAGAGCCGCTGAGAGGACTGGTCATGAGGCTGGGCAAGAAGACCGCGCATTCCGCGGAAAAGGAAAAGGGAAAGGTGAAGAAAAAGACCGGAAAGGCCACCGGCGACCGTTCCCTGGAGGCCAAGGGGAAGGGTGAGCAGGCCAAGGGCGGTCTCATGCAGGCCGCGCAGAACATCAAGGACGCTTTCAAGCGCTGACAGAGCACTCCGGATCCCCGGTTGGCCAGAGTCTGCCGGAGGGATGCTGGACGGCCTCTGGCCCGGCGGGCCCGCTGGTGGCCGCCGCCCGCGCTGGAAGTCTGCGCGGGCGGCGGCCAGAGCGTGCCCGGGACTGCGACTGCGGAGTGCGCGGCGGGGCCGGTGGTCAGGTGTTGAGCAGGCGGTCGAAGAAGGACCTATATTGCTGGAGAGCTATGCGCAGGTCCTCGGTGGCGACGTCCTCGCCGCGGTGCCATTGGCCTTCGAGCCCGTGTTTGTGGTCGGCGAATATGGTGGCGAGCAGCTGCATGACCTCGGCGACGAGCCGTCCGCCGCGCGTACGGAGTTCTGTGGGTCGTCGACGAATCCTTGCTGGATCTCCTGCCACTGGATTCGGAGGTCTTCGGCTTGTTTGGGTTCGAGGAGTGGCGCGGCATCGGGCCGGTGCGGAGACATGTCGCGTTCGCCGGCCGCGGTGTCCGGTTTGCTTCCTGCCGCGTCCGTGGTTCGGGTCCTCGGAGCCGCCTGGCCGGCATCGGGGACCGCGGTCCGGTCATCACCTGCGGGCTGTTGCGGTGCTTGTGTCTCGGTCTCCGCGATGTCCTCGGTGGACAGGCCCTCTTGGACGGGCGTCGCTTCCTCACCGCGTCCGAATCCGCTTTCTCGTCGCATGTCTCTTCACCTCCATTGTGTGGTCTGTGGCGGTGTGCGGTCTGTGCCGGCCGTCCGCTGGGCGCTCATCAGCGGCTCCCGCCCGACGGAGCGGTGTCGTCTTTCAGCAGTTCGTCAAACAAGGCGCGGTAGTGGACCATGGCGCTCCGCAGTTCCTCGGTTGAGGTGTTCCTGTCTCCGGCGCGACGGTTGATCTCGTGGGCCATGCGGTAGTGCTACAGCGTTTCGGCGTGTTCAACCGAGAGATCGCGCTTCTTCCCTCGGTCGGGTAGCCGCGCTCGCCCATCAGCGTGGTCACGAGCTGGTCCGCCTCGCCCACGGCCCGGTCAGGACCATCCACGAAGTGCTCCTGCACGCTGTTCCAGTCCCGGGCGTACCGGCTCCGGACGGTCGAGGGCAGTGGCCTGATCTCCAGGTCTTCATGGCGCTGCTCTCTCGCGCTCAGGTCGCGCTCGGCCGCTCGACGGCTGTGCTCCGCCTGGACCGTGCGCTCGTATTCCGGCCCAAAGCGCTCCCGCAGGTGCCGACGCCGGATCGTGGCCCTCAGGGCCAGCGCCACCAGGGCCACGACGACCACAGCAGCCACGATAATGATGACAATGAGGGCTGTCGACATCGCATCCTCCACTCATTGACGGCAGACCCGTGAAGCTCAGGGGGCGAACGATCCCGGTGGATTGCTGACGAGGCGTGAAGGCCACCGGCCCCAGGGAGGGTTTGCCGGCAGCGGTCTTCGCTACTGCACCATCACACGCTGCGTAGTCGCATGACGCCCATGGCGAACGTGTCCCAGGTGTACGCCCGCGGATACGCAGGGTCGACCGCAGCCCCAGAGTGTCAGGGCCATCCTCGCCCTGCGTGGAGCACGCCCGGCGCGCAACCGAGAGATCTCGTGGTACCGGGGTACCCATCCGGGTGGCCGGTCCCTCATCACCTCGACGGCCCGCAGTCCCAAAGGAGCACCGGATGACCTTGCCGGCAGGGCGGGGAGAGCTGTCCACCGCGCTCGTCGACGCCCTCTTGGACGCGCCCGGGGCGGCGACGCTGCCCGCGGGCCGCCCGCTGCGGGAGGCGGATCCGTACGGGGACGACCTTCAGCTCGGGCTCTATCTCTGCTACGACCTCCACTACCAGGGTTTCGCCGGGGTGGACGACGGCTGGGAGTGGAATCCAGACCTGCTCCAGCTGCGCCAAGCGCTGGAGCGGCGTTTTCTCGCCGCGCTGCGCGCCGACGCCACCAGACACGACGAGGTGGCAACCGCCCTGGAGGGGCTGCTGGTGGAGTCGGGCGACGACGCGGGAGTGTCGCACTATCTCAGGAACGAGGGGGAGCCCTGGCAACTGCGTGAGTACATCGCCCAGCGTTCGCTGTACCAGCTCAAGGAGGCAGATCCGCATGTGTGGGTGATCCCGCGGCTGCGAGGTGAGGCCAAGGCGGCCATGGCGGCGGTGGAGTACGACGAGTTCGGCGCCGGACGCGGGGAGCGCGTGCACGCGGAGCTGTTCGCCAACCTGATGGCGGGCCTGGGTCTGGACCCGACGTACAACAGCTACCTGGACGCCGCGTCGGCGCAGATGCTGGCCGTGGTCAATCTGATGTCGCTGCTGGGGCTGCACCGCGCGTTGCGCGGCGCTCTGGTGGGGCACTTCGCGACGGTCGAGATCACCTCATCGCCCTCCTCCGACCGGCTGGCCCAGGCGCTGCGCCGCATGGGAGCGGAGGAGGCGGTCGTGTTCTTCTACACCGAGCATGTCGAGGCCGACGCGGTGCACGAGCAGGTCGTGCGCCATGGCGTGGTCGACGGCCTGCTGCGAGACGAACCCGGGCTGGCCCCCGATGTCGCCTTCGGAGTCGACGCCACCGTCTTCCTGGAGGACCGGCTCGCCAGTCAGCTTCTGGGCGCTTGGCGCGACGGCCGCTCCTCATTGCGTGTTCCGCTGTGACCTCGGCGGACGGCGGCGGTGGCTGGTGTCGCACCACGGATAACGCGCGCTGCGGCCGCACAGACACACGGCGGCCGTGAAGCGGTCGGAGCGGACCACGCGGCCGTCCGGCAGGGCCACCTCGACGGGACCTTCGATCAGCATCGGGCCGTCCGTCCCAAGCGTCACCCGCACGACAGGCTCAGGCCTGTCGTGCCTCCACCGCTCCGGACGCGTCCCGTCGCTGTCGTTGCGCTCGTTCGGCACGGATCACCACCAGCTCTTCCGTTTCTTCGCCCGGTTCGATCAGCCCGCGGCCCTCCAGCCACGCGGCCCGCTCGCGCAGCACCGGTCCGAACGGGATGAGGCGGCGGTCGACCACGGCCGCCCGCATCTCCGCCTGCCCCAGCCGCCTCACGGTTCCTTCGACGCCGCACAGCGCGGAGTGAACCAGAAGGAGCACACCTCCGGAGCGCAGCAGCGGTGGCGCGTCCCGGCAGATCCGGTCGACCAGTGCCCGGCCGTCGACACCGGCGTTCCACGCCACGGCGCGGCCATGGCGGGCAGCCGGAGAGGGCACGTAGGGGGGATTGGCGACGATGAGATCGAAGCAGCGGTCGGCCACCGGGGTCAAAAGATCCCCGCGCATCACCTGGATCCGCAGCCCCTCCAGCCGGGAGTGGAGCCACGCCGTCGCCACGGCCAGGGCCGAGACATCGACCGCGGTCACCCGCCCGGCACCGCGCCGGGCCGCAGCGATGGCCAGGGCACCGCTACCGGTCCCGACGTCCAGGACGGCGGTGTCCTCGGTGATGTTCTCGCGGCGCAGCGCTTCGGTCAGCAGCCACGTTTCATGCTGCGGCGCGTACACCCCCGGAGGAGTCATCAGCACCATGCGCCATGAGTACCCAGAGATGGCGCCGAGCCACCGGTTTCGCGTGGTCGGCCCTGGCGCGCGGCTCTATGTCCAGTGCCGCGTTCGCGGTAGGAGCCATCATTTCCGTGGGTAACACACCCAAGTGAACCGCTCTCACGCCCGATGGGGCCCGCGCGTACGTGGTCAACCGTGGCTCGAACACCGTAAGTGTGATCGACACCGCCGCCGGCGCCGCCACCATCGGCATCAGCGCCCAGTCGCGCTTCGTGGCCTTGAGCCCGGACGGCTCCCATGCGTATGTGGCGAACGCCGACCCTGACACGGTGGGTGTGATCGATGCCGCCACGCACACCATCGTCGAGAACATCGGCTTCGGAGACGGCCCGACCGGCATCTCGCTGGCGGTGTTCGAGCACGCCAGCCGACGCGTTCGGATCCTGGGTGCGACTGCGCACCCGACTGCCTCGTGGGTGGCGCAGGCCGCTAAGAACCTGGTCATGGACCTTGAGGACGCGGGCTGCCGGGCGCGGTTCCTGATCCGGGACCGGGACGGGAAGTTCCCCGCCATCCGAGGGCAGCCACTCACGGGGTGCCGGTGGCGGAATCGGCGTCCGCACCCGTGCGGTGGAATCAGGTGCGGTGGCGGCCGGCGGACCCGACGGGCCCCGATGCCGTACCTGCGGCTTCCTGCGGTCCTTGTTGAGGAGGAGGCTGCCGTCAACGGCGCGAGCGCCGCCGCGGTTTCTCCTTCTCTTCGACCTCATCCTCCACGTCCTCAGGCTCCTCTTCTTCCTCGGCTTCTTCTTCCTCGCCCTCTTCCTCCTCATCTTCCTCTTCTTCCTCGCCTTCGGGCTCTTCTTCCTCCTCCACGACCTCACCCTCGTGCACCGTGCCCCGCCAGCCCTCGATCTCGTCGGGTTCAAGCAGCGCCTCGGCCATGAGATGGCGACGGAAGTGCTTGAGCTCAAGACGCGCGCGGCGGCCCTGGGCCCGCCAGATGTTTCCGGTGCGCTCGAAGAAGCCCTGGGGGTAGTACTGGAGGACCAGCAGGATCCGGGTGAGATCTGGAGCTATCTCATGGAAAGTCACCGCCCCGTTCACATGGCCCTTCTCAGCCCTCGACTGCCAGATGATCCGCTTGTCCGGCACCTGTTCGAGGATCTCGGAGCGCCACTTGCGATGGGACCAGAAAACCTGGACCTTCCACTCCATTTCCGTGTCGGACTCCTGTTGGACGTCCTCGACCTTCTTCATGTAGCTGGGAAAGTCCTCGAACTGGGTCCACAGGTCGTAGGTGAGGGACACGGGGGCACCGACGTCAATCTGTTCGACGATGTTGGTGACCTTCAGCTTCTTGTCCTTGCCACCGCCGCCGCCGAGGCCCGGTATGGCCTCCTTGGCTTTGTCCATGGCCTTGTCCTTGGCCTTGCCCAATCCGGCCTTCACCATGGGTTTCACTACGGCACCGAGTCCGCCTCCGGAGCTGCCGTCCCCGCCGATACTGCTCACCGATGACAGGGCTTTCTCACCCAGTGCGGTGAGGAGATTCTGCGCTTCCTGCTTCAGACGGTCGGTGGGCAGCTGCTTGGCGAGGGTGCCGACCCCGCCCGTGTGCTGGTTGTCCGGTTTCTCAGCCATACCCCATCACCCTCGGCTCCGTCCGGACCCTCCGGCCTCGGTCTTCTTTTCGTGCTCGGCCGGATGGTCAGCTGACTTCTTCGATTTGCCGGCTCGGGACCGCCCCTCGTCCTCGGGTCCCTTCTGCGATTCGGCTTCATCCCCCCGTGCGTGGTCCCCCTGTGACGACGGCTCATCCGGCTCCTGGCCATTCGGGCCGGGACGCAACGCCAAGGCCCACTCCCCCAGGGCATCACTCATAGAATTCATTCGATTGCTTATTGTCGATATGGCTGCCGAGCGCCCCGCAGCCATCAACTCACCGCGAAGCTCCTGGCCGAGTCGGCCGAGCCCGGGGGACTTCGCCTGCCCCCCATCGGCCACATCGCCGCCGGACAGGAGGCGTCTCCCGGCCGTCAGTCCTGCGAGGGTGATAGCCCAGCGCATCTTGTGCGTGCGTCCGACGAGGTAACCGCCGGTGAAAACCAGGGCAGCCTGGATGTTCTTCATGCTCGCTTCTCCTCCCGCCACAAAGACGAGGCCGTCAATCAGGTCATATAGGTAAGTATGGTGCATATCATTCGATCGCGTCATATGGCCATGCCTCGGGAGCCATGGATGCACCACGCCGCTACCGGATCCGAGGCCGTCACACTCAGGCCGCAAGCGTCAAGGACGGCACCACGTTGCTACGTCCGTGATCCGCCGACCGACTCCCGGAGGGTCAGCAGTGCGCCTCTCAGCGGAGTTCGGGACCGGAGGGCACATACAGCTCTGGCACCACAGCAATTCCGAATGGCCGCACCGTGCCGACGATCGCGGCCTCCTCATGACTGGGTCACACACTCACAATCGTGCTGGGCGACCGGGAAGATGTCGGCCGCATGAGATCGGTCTCGAACTCATCGCTCCGGCTGGGCCAGCTACCGGCCGCTGACGTTCGCGTGGCGCACCGCGACTGCGGAAGAACGTTCCCACCGTGCCCCAAAGGACCCACTCCGCGACCAGACTGACAACGAGTCGGACAGTGGCGGTCGAGGGCCCCGAAAATATGACGCGCAACCACGCGGCCAAAGCCCCGTTCGCTGACCGGAGCTGTCGGCTCCGGTGGCGGGGTGTAACCGTCAGCAGGGAGAACAGCGACCGCTGCACGACAGATCATGACACCGTGTGTCGAGTGCGCAAGCGCGCCCAACGCAGGGCACGGCCCAAGGCGAGGTCGTGGTGGCCAGGCTTATGATGAAGCCGAGGGATCGTTGCGACCAGTCGCCACATGAGCCGGCTCCTCCCCCGTCCTCGACGAAGACGACCCGCGGGCACGTCAGCCCTGGCCGGCGCCGCTCACGCGCTAGCGGACTCCCACAGCGGGGACCTGCTGGAAGCGTTGCCGACTGAGAACACGGCATCCCCGTGACGTCCCGGCCCTGCCTCCAGACCGGCACACGACCCGGGAACTCGTTCGTTTCGTTCTCGAGGGCGTCCCTGGTCGTTTCGCTCGCCCCGCGCCACTCGCCACAGAGGGGGAACCCGGAGGTGACCCCGAGAGGGAACATCCTAAGGAGCAACCGTCATGATCAAGAAGCTGCACGACATGGGCCTGCGCAGCGAGCACGCCTACACCGCCGCCGTCGCCTCCATCGGACTCTCCGTGCTCACCTGGGCCGCCTCCCTGCGTGCCGAACCCGGCGCGGGACTCGACCGTGCCGACCGCTGGGGCATCTTCGTCGGCGAGTGGGCGCCCACATTCTTCGGCCTCGGCCTCGCCCTGTCGCACTACGAGCAGGAAGAAGGCTCGCTGTTGGAGAAGGCACACAGGGATGGAGAGCGAAGGCGGCAGATGACAGGCACTTCTTAGCAGGACCCCTCGGCCACACCAAAGCCGAGGGGGTAGGGGGCCGGTCGCCGCGGCGCCATGTGGGCCGACTCGAACCGGCGACCTCGGACTCACAGGACGCGCTGCCTTGACCGGCTGGCGGACGGGCACGCTGCGGCGCGGTACGGCTGGTTACGGCGCTAGCGTTGTGGGAGTGCCCCGCCGCGGGAAAACGCCAAGTGTTTTGCCGCGACTTGAGCTTGCGTCGATACGCCAACCCAGACAGCCAAGCAGGGGGCTCACTGTATCTTTCGCCGAATGGCGGGCGAGGGCGGCCGTCAAGTCTCTGCCCCATCTGACGCACTTGGCGCCGCTGCGGGTGACGCTGCTGGCGGCTGCGGCACGAGCGGGTGCGGGAGTGCCGGGCCCGCGCGTGCCAAGGATGTGACTATAACGCGGAGCCCGCTGGTCGCCGGCAGCCAGCCGCTTCCGGATATGGCGGATGGGCATTTGGTTGAAACGCCGGTCGACGGGCGCCCGCACGGGCCGCAGGACCCCGAGGAGGCGGTGACCCTCCTGCCCCATCAGCGAGACCGCCTCCGCGCGGAGCCGGCCACTGCCGCATCAGCACAGTCGGCTGCCCGCAGTGACCGCGTGCTCGACGCCGCGGACGCCACCGCGTGACATTGTCCGGAGGTCAACCACCGGCGCCCGCCGTACCCTGAGATGGATGTGCACTGCCCCCTTTCCGGACCCGGCAGGGAGTTGACGCATGGCTGTACGGCACCAGCTGATCCGCCGCAGTCCCGAAGCGGTGTGGGCGGTGCTGGCGGACGGTACCCGCTACGGTGACTGGGTCGTCGGTACCTCGCGGACCCATCCCACCGCCGGAACATGGCCCCGGACCGGATCACGCATCGTCTATACAGTGGAACTCGGCCCGTGGAAGGGCAGCGGAGAGACCATCGCCCGGCGCAGCGAGCCGCCGCACGTTCTGGAGCTGGAGGTCATCAGCGGATGGCTCGGCACTGCCAGGATCGCCCTCGAACTGCGCCCGTGGGGCGAGAACACCATGGTGATCTGCGACGAGCATCCGCTGCGCGGGGTCGCCGGGAAGCTACACAACGCGGTGGTGGACGCTCTGATGCAACTACGCCACCGCAGCATGCTCAGCCGGCTCGCCGAAGTGGTCGAACGTCACGAGCCTCCCGGACAGTGTGAACGCGGCCACGACACGTGCCACTCTACGGAGCGGTAACCGGTCGGCCGGGAGCAGCCGAATCGCTGGTAGACGCCGGTGGGCGGCAAGGATCTGGCGCAAACTGTCCGTGGAAGGCCTGGCTCACCTGGGCGTCAACGGCGGCTGGCCGGCACGGGTGCGCGCACGGCCAGATCTCCGACCTGACATCCGGCAGTGCTCGGGCCACATCGGCGAGCGCGCTGGTGTCACCGGCCGCAGAGCCGCCCCCCGTTGTCTTCTCCACGGCTCCGCAATGCAGCCCCCGGCCTCCGGGCCCGGCGTGACTTCTCCCCTCTGTTGATCATGATCTGAGGGGTGGCGTCACCGGGTGCCGGAGGCACCGGTAAGCCGCTGATAAGGGCAGGACCGCCGACTCGTCGGCAGGCTCTTCATAAGGCAAGGAAAGTCTTCGACAAGCGACTGCCCAACAGCGAACCCAAGCTCCGCGAGCTCTTGGACAAGCTCCAGTCCAACCACGGCACCGTGCTCGTGGTGGTCGACCAGCCCGCCTCCATCGGCGCCCTGCCCCTCACGGTCGCCCGTGACACACGCTGCCAGGTGGCCTGTCTGCCAGGGCTGACGGTGCGGCGGATCGCCGACCTCTACCCCGGCGAGGCCAAGACCGACGCCCACGACGCCCACGTGATCGCGGTCGCAGCCCGCGCCCCGGACGTGGACACCCGCGCGGTAGAGCCGGCGTGATCCTGGCTGGTGGCCAGCCGATCCTCCGCGGACGACCGCACCCAGACGGACGAACTCTGAAGCCGATACGTGGCCGCGCGTAAGGCAACCGGCACGCATCGCGGGCCAGGGCTGGTACTCAGTGGTCGGCTGGGGCGATGTGGATGCGGGTGGTGGCAGTGAGGCGGTCGCTTTCGAGGGCGTGGCGGAGTTGAGCCAGTGCCTGGTGGATGTGCCGGTTCGCGGCGCCTGGGTCGGTGTCGGCGGTGAGGGTGACGGTCAGTGTCAGTCGTGGAACGGTGGCGGCGCCGGTGAGGGTGGCCTTGGCCCGTCGCACGTAGGGGCTGGCGGTCAGGTCCTCCTCGAGTGCTTCGGTGGCGGCCCGGGCGGACAGATGCGTGGCGCCGTGGCGAGGGTCGGGCTCGGCATTGATGTGGTGGATGGCGTCGGTGTGGGCCTGGGCGGCGAGCCACCACAGTGCGAGGAGTGCGAGCAGGGCGGCGCACGCGGCGACGGCGGCCCAGAACCACCAGTGGTCCGCGGCGTAGCGGCGAGCCTGCTCGTCGATCAGTGGAGTGTGGGATGCCCCGAGCAGACCGGGACGAAGGTCGAGGCCGCGGGCGAGTGCGGCGGCGCCGCCCGCGGTGAGCACGAGGCCGGCCGCGAGGAGCGCGATGCGGTTGGCGCGGGCGGTGGGGCGGCGCATCGGGCTCACTCCTCTCGTCCTCGTACGGTGGTGCGGACGTGAAGTGGTCTCATGGGTGACAGTTCGTCGAGGCGGCCGGGGACGGCCTGCCGGACCCGCTGGGGGAGGTCGCCGATGTCGTGCAGCGGGCTGTCGGCGTTCACGTGTACCCGCCTCCGGCGCAGTCGTACGTGTGCGCGGTCGATGCCGTCCATGCCGCCGACGGCGGCGGTCAGACAGCGGCGCAGCCCGGCGCGGGTGATGCCGACCGTTGTGTGGGGATCCTCGGACCGCAAGGCGATCATCCGGGGACGGCCGGGCGCCAGCGCCAGCGCGATCAGCAGTACCCCGACGGCGAGGATCGTGGCGGCTGCGGCGAGCACGGCGGGATCGTCCCACCGCAGATCGCGGCCTGCCCGGGTCAGCCATGTCACCGGCAGCACCTGTGCGTCGCGGTTGATCAGGCTCGCGACGACCTGGATGGTGGCCAGGAGCGCGACGGCGGCCAGCAGGGCTGCGATCAGGACGGCCGGGAGGGTCCGCCTGGGCCGGAAGGCACGTATCGCTGCCCGTCGGCGCTGTCGGTCGACCGCCTGCGGGGGCGCGGACGGCGCTTCGTGGTCCACGGTGGTGCGGGGAGCCGCAGGGTGGGTGAGGCGGGCGACGTCGATGTCGACTTCGCGCACGTCCAGGCCGGTCAGCTCGCCGATGCGGGCAGCGACGCGCTCCCGCACGCAGCGGCTCACCTGGCGGATCGGCGCCGGGTATGCCACCGACACCGTCATCGCCACGGTGGCCAGGTGCCCGTCCACGTGGGCCGTGGCCTGGGGGGCGGGCGGGGCCTTGGCACGCCCGAGCGGCACCCCGAGCAGCCGACGCGGCGCCCCGCCGGCCTGGTCCACTTCGGTGACGGCGCGCACGGCAATCCGTTCCAGCACCCGATCGGCGATCTCAGTGTGCCCGCGGGTCTCCGGCGGCCCGAGCGCCGCCGGTGGCGTCGGCACCAGATCTGTGGTCACGACCGCCTCCGGCCGCCCAGCAGGCCGCTCAGATCGTGTTCACCAGCCACGGCCCGGCCCGCGAGGAGTCCGACGGCGCCGAGAACGAGCACGATCAAGAAAGCGGTGAAGCCGCCGAAGGCTCCGGCGAAGCCCAACGCGGTCCCGAATCCCAGGCCGATCGCTGTAGCCCACTGCGTTCCGTCCATGTCACTCACTCATTTCCCTCGTCTGAACTTGTGCCGCATCGCGTCAGCGCACGCGCCGCGCTCGACGGCGCCGGTGGCGCCGCCACCACCGGGCGGCCAGCCAGAGTCCGCCCCGGCTGCGGAACACGCTCACCCGCACCACCTCGGAACAGCGCGGGGCCGCGACAGCGGTGCGCCAGCGGCTCAACCCTGCGATGAACTCCTCTGGATCGCCGCCGACGTCCGGGTGGTGCAGGCGCACCCAGTCCCGGAACGCCTGCCGCTGCGGTGTGGGGTGTGCGCTCATCTGAGCGTCCCCCGAGCGGCGCTGTCGGGGAGTTCGATGTCGTCGATGCACACCTCCACCTGTGTGTCGGGCACCAGCCCGTGGACCGCGGCGCGCACTTGTGCGGCGACCTCGGTCACCGGCGTACCGAAGACCGCGACCACCTCGACCTTTACCTCGGTGTCGCGGACGGCGACCCCGGCCACGGTGCTGCCCGGCAGGTAGGTGGCAACCGGCCCGTCGGCCAGGGCCGCTACCGCCGGGCAGTCGGCCACCGCGGTGGCGATCCGGCCGGCCAGTCGGCCGACCTCGCCCGTATCCCGGCCGGGGGCCGGACGTGTCGGATGTGCGCGATGTGCCGGATGTGTCATTGGACGCGGGACTCCGCCGACTCGGCCGGCTCATCACCGGGCATGTGGATGTCGCCGACGGTGATGTTGGCCTCGGTGACCTCCAATCCACACATCTTCTCCACCGCGGTGACCACGTTGCGGCGAACCCCCGCGGCCAGGTCCGGGATGGACACCCCATAATCGACGATCACATCGAGGTCGACCGCGGCCTGGCGTTCACCCACCTCGACCGCGACCCCCTGGGTGATGCCGGGGCCGACCACTCCGGGCAGACGCTCGCGCATCGCGCCCAGCGCACGGGACACGCCGGCGCCCATCGCGTACACGCCCGGCACCTCACGGGTCGCCATCCCTGCGATCTTGGCCACGACCACATCCGCGACCGACGTCCTGCCCTGCTCGCTCACCAGCTCCGCGGACCCCCGCGCCGTCACGGAACGGGCCCCTTCGGACTGCTCACTCGACTTGGCCGTCGTCTCTTTCATCTGTGTGTTCACGGCGCCGTTCTCCGTTCCGTGCGAGCTCATTACCCGCATCACTCAAGAAGACACAGCCGACCCGGGGATCCTCACGCCCGTCATGGGATGTACCTCACGCGAATGTGGTTCGTAGCCTCCCGCCGGGGCACTCGCACAAGGTGACCTCCGAGGCGGAGGACGGCATTCTTGTCGCCCGCGCCCGTGACGGTGACACCGCAGCCTTCGAGGACCTGGTGCGCCGCTACGCCACTCGGGTGTACCGGATTGCGCTGCGCATCGTGGGAGACGCCGACACCGCGGAGGACGCCGCCCAGGATTCCTTCATCACCGCCTGGCGCTGCCTGCACGAAATCCATGCGGAGCAGGCGTTCGCCGCCTGGCTGTATCGCATCGCCGCGACCCGCGCCGTCAACGTCGCCCGCGTCCGACGCCCCGAGATCAGCCTCGAAGAGGAGGCCTTGCCGCCGTCCCGCACAGCTGGCCCCGCACAGCAGGCCGTGGCCGCCGAGCTGCGTGCCGCGCTGACTCGCGCCCTCAGACGGCTCACCCCGGAGCAGCGCGCATGCTGGGTGCTGAGAGAACTGGAAGGCATGTCCACCAACGAAATCGCCCACACCGTCCACACCAGCCCGGATGCCGTCCGTGGTCGCGTCCACCGCGCTCGTGCCCGGCTTGCTCAGGAGCTCACGCCATGGCGATGAACCATCCAACTGCTGACCGGTTGCCGAGCGGCACCGCCATCGACACACTCCGTGAGGCGACCGCCGCGCTGACCGCCGAACCGGTCGAGCGCCCCCCGGGCTTCGTCGCATGTGTCATGGTCCGGATCCGCCAAGAACCGCGCCGCTTCCGCAAGCTGCCGCTCCCCGCAGAACCTCCGCACCGTCTGTCCATCACCGAACACGCCGCCGCTACTCTCCTGTCCGCCGCCACCAGCAGCGTCCCCGGCACCACCGGCCGAGGCTGCCGCTTCCCCACCCCTGGAGACCCCACCCACGTGGCCGTCAGCATCAGCCTCCGCTACGGCCAGCACGCCTCCACCACCGCCCACCGGGTACGCGCCGCCCTGCACGCAGCCGCGGCCACCCAGCTCGGTCTTCGCCTCCTCCGCATCGACATCACCATCGATGACGTCCACCCACGTCTCTGACCGCCATAAGCATGATCACCAACCCCCGCAGACGATCAGGTTCTTGCAGTCAGGCAGATGGGCCAAGAATCCCTTGATACAGCAGGTCACCGCGCCGGGGCCCGGCCGGCCGGACCGTACACTGCTCGCCGCCCCGACCCAATTCCTCCCCCGAGCCCTGCGAGAACACCGGATCGTCTCACCGCGCACCCTGCCGGCCTGGCACCAGCGCCTGGTGAAGCAGAAGCGGACGCAGCCGCCGTCCGCCGGCGGGCGCCCGACCCTGACTGTCCGAAGTGACGGTGCAGTACGACTGGTGGGTGCTGGACGAGTCGGAACTGGCCCGGGAGCTCGCCGAGCACCGGCTGGCCCTCCGCTTGGCCGGACATCCCGATCTCGGCCTGTATGTCGTTTCCTCGGTGACAGACGGCTCCTCCACCAAGGGCTGATGTGGAAATGATCTCTGCTGATCGTTTCAGAATGAAGTTCGGAGTCGTCTCAAGTAGATGATGCTGCAGGCGAGTTGGAGCAGTGCGAGGTGGAGGTCGGCGTGTATCCCGTAGCGGATCCGAAGTCGCTTGAACTGGTGGAGCCAGGCGGTTGGGTCGGCCGCGCGGTGAGGCGCTCGTCGTGGGGCGAGTCCTGTTCCGCGCGGCCTCCCGCCGAACCGGACATGACGGTTTCCCGGTCATCCGGCTCTCCAGTGACTACTGCGTGAGTGGTCTGGCTGGCCGTTCTGAGTGGATGCGGTCGTGGCAGATGCCGCAGGCGACGACGGATTTGCGTCGACGGTGCAGCATGACGCGCGCCCAGTCGGAACGGCTGCCATCCGGCATGTGCGAGGTCGGCGAGAGCGCGGATATGGTGCACTTGCATGTTGCCCTTGCTTCCGCAGATCTCGCAGGTGTCGAGAAGGCTCAGACATGGTCCCCGATTCCCATCCTGAGGTGTGTCTCCTGGGCCCATTCGGCCGCCGCGCTGGCGCCGTAGCGGCGGGGCATGTCATCGGAAGTCCAGCCGAGGAGCAGCATCAGGTCGCCGCTGTCGCCGCCAGCTCGTTCCATGCGTGAGCGAAAGTGTGCCACCAGCGGTGGGCATGGATGCCTGGCAATCCGGCGGCCAGTCCGCGTCGCTTGATCATGATCTTGATGCCGTTGGGAGCCAGTGGTCGGCCACCGCGATCGGCAAGCCACAGGTCCGGCAGCTTCTCTCCGTTGTGCTGGGCACGGGCCCGTAGATAACGGCTGAGTGCCCGAGCGGTACGGAGGCCGGACCGTACACGGCGGTCTTTGCTGCCCTTCCCGTGGTAGTGCACCGAGTCGGTGTTCAAGTCGATGTCCTCCATCTGGAGGGCGCCACCCTCTGACATTTGCAGGTAGCAAGTATCTTGGAGGCGTCGTCGTCTCGGATGATCGGAACAAGTTTGCCAGCCAGCCCCACTCAGCGAGGCGCTTCAGCTTCGCCCGGACCGCCTCGACCTGTCCGGGCGTGTCCCCTTGCCGAGCTTCACACTGACCTCTGCGGCCTTGACCGGCTCCGCCGCACCCTGAAGGACTCTGTCGCCCGATTCGGTCGACCTGGCGAGACCGGTGAACCGCTGGCGGGGAACGCGCAGGTGGTGCTGATCGAATCGGCCGAACAGGACGAACAGCGGCCGGACATGGCTGTAGGGGGTGTCCGCGCCGACCGTGGTCAGACCCAGGACGGCGAGGGCGCCGAGCAGCAGGCCGAGCGTCAGGGGTGCCTTGAAGCCGGTACGCCGGATCACCCTGCCGGTGAGGAACGCCGTGACGACGTAGACGCCGAACAGGGGCAGCATGCGCCAGCTGGTGTCCAGCGCGTTCAGGTGCTGGACGTTGTTGTAGAACATCACGACGAGCACGGCCACGCCGGTGAAACCGAACAGCGACACCGCGGCGATGACCATCACGGCGCTGAACGACCGCGATGCGAAGAGCGTGATGTCGCCGCACCACTTCTCGTCCAGCCGACCGGCGGAGAAGTTGCGGCTCACCAAGTCCGGGGCCGGCGGCGCGAGCCGGTCGGGGACCGTGGTGCGCTTGCGCCGCCGCAGGTGCCGGCCCTCGATCTGGTTGATGCGCATCAGCCGCTCGACGCGCTTGCGGTTGACGGTGTGCCCGAAGCCCCGCAGTTCGGCATGGACGCGGCGGACTCCGTACGTCCCCTTGTGGTCGGTGTGGATCTCGCGGATCTCCTCGACCAGGGCGTCGTCGGCCGCCCGGCGGACCACGCGGGCCTTCGTGCCGGCAAGCCACCGGTAGTAGCCCGAGCGCGAGACCTGAAGGACCCGGCATATCCGCTGCACGCCGAAGTCGACGCGGTTGTCGGAGATGAAGTCCCAGCGGCGGGTCATGCCCTCATCTCCTTGGCGAAATACTGGGCCGCCCGACGCAAGATCTCCCGCTCGAGCTCCCATTCCTTCTCCGCCTTGCGCAGCCGGCCGTTCTCCGCGCGCAGCCTCGCCAGCTCGTCATCCTGGCTTTCCACCGCCTCGTCGCCGCGGCTATGACTGCGACCCGCCAGCTCGTCGGCCTGGCGCACCCAACTCCGCAACGTCTCGCCGGTCACCCCGACATCCGCCGCGACCGCGGCATACGTGCGCTTCCCGCCCGTCGCGCGGTACAACGCCACCGCATCGTTCCTGAACTCCGCCGGATACGGAGACCTACGTCCCACCAGGACACCCTTCCTCGGATCTACAAGATCCATTGTCAGAGTGTCCACACGAAGGGAGTCACCTCACTCCAGGACGGATCCGTATGCCAGGACATGACGGCCCGTGAGACCATCGGAGACGAGAAGGCCGAGTGGTGGGAGCGCGCGATCGCCCCGTATCCGCCATACGCCGAATACCAGGACAAGACCAACCGTGTGATCCCCGTCTTCGTGCTGGAGCCCGCGTCCGTGGCAGGGACGGCAGACGCCCCACCGTCGTGAACGAGGACCTGATCCGCACGGCCCACGACCTGCCGCACAACAGGATCCGACAAAGCTGCCGGACCCTCACGCAGGATCGAGGCTAGTCGAACCAAGGCTTACCGTCCCCCACGGCATGAATCTTGACAGGCTTCTCGAGGGTGACGGTCATCAATTTTGAATACACTATAAAGTCGCGACCCATCTGCTTCTTTGTGCGGAATTCTCGAAAGGTACTATTCTCGATCTCCGCCCAGTTTTCTGGGCAGAATCGACCAAAGAAAGCACCTGGCCCCTTTAGGGATACCGAGACCGATTTCGGGCTGCGCCGCCAGAAACCGAGGGGTTGGAAACCATTGAAGTCATAGGAGTCTCGTACGTAAAAGCTTCCCTGTGTGACGGTGACGTCAATGCGTGAATCCTTGCCGGGTCCCTGAACCGCCGACCCCGTAGCGCTCCAAAATGGCTTCACCGGGCCTGACCTGAGGCAACGCACCTGACCAGCAGGTACCCTGCATGATCAGTCCTCGTGCTGGTTCGACTTGTCTACCTCATCGGCACGCGAATCTTCGCGTGGCTGTTCCTGATGTCTCGATCTTCTGCGGCCAAGAGCGCGGAGATACTGATCCTTCGACACGCGCTCGCGGTTCTACGTCGGCAGGTCGCCCCGCCCAAGCCCGGATGGCCGGACCGCGCACTGCTCGCCGTCCTGACCCGACTGCTCCCCCGAGCCCTGCGCGAACACCGGATCGTCTCACCGCGCACCCTGCTGGCCTGGCACCAGCGTCTGGTGAAGCAGAAGTGGACGCAGCCGCCGTCTACTGGGCGGCCGCCGCTGCCGGAGGAAATCCGCGACCTGATCATCCGGCTCGGCGCCGAGAACCCCCGATGGGGCTTCCGACGCGTACACGGCGAACTGCACCGCCTCGGGCACAAGGTCAGCCCCGCCACCGTCCGGCGTGTGCTGCGAGCCGCCGGTCTCAGCCCCGCCCCGCGCCGCCAGCCGGCGCCCGGTGAGTGGGCCGCGTTCCTCAAAGCCCAGGCCAACGGCCTGCTCGCCACCGATCTCTTCCATGTCGACACCATCAACCTGCAGCGCCTCTACACGCTATTCATCATGGAGGTGCGCACCCGCACCGTCCACATCCTCGGCGTCACCGCCCGCCCCACCGCCGCATGGGCCACTCAGCAGGCCCGGCAGTTTCTGTGGCAACTCGGCGATCGGGCCGCAGAATTCACCCACATCATCCGCGACCGGGACGCGAAGTTCACCGCCACCTTCGACACCGTGTTCGCCAGCGAGGACATCACCGTGGCCAAGATCCCTCCCCACAGCCCCAACTGCAACCCACACGCAGAACGCTTCATCCGCTCAGCACGGGAAGAGTGCACCGACCGTGTCCTGCTCTTCGACCGTGGCCACGCCGAGAAGATCCTCCACGACTACGCACACCACTTCAACACTCACCGGCCCCACCAAGGGCGAGGCCAGCTCGCGCCCAGCGACAATCCGAACGTCATCCCCCTGCCCGCAGCCCGGATCAAACGCCGACAAGCCGTCGCCAGCCTCATCAACGAGTACCACCGAGCCAGCTGACCATAAGGAAAAATTCCAGCTCACAACCAGTGAAGCCATTCTGAAGCGCTACGGGTGCGGCGCACCGGCACCCGGCGTACTCGCTACCGCGGCCTCGCCAAGACCTCACTGGCCCAGGTCCTGACCGCGGCCGCCCTCAACCTCTACCGACTCGACGCCTGGTGGAGTGGAACCCCTCTGGGCACGACACGGGTCTCCCACTACGAACAACTTGCCCTCAGTCTCGCGGCCTGATCGACAAAAGCCCAGATCACATCGACCAACAGAGTCCTGAAGGGTGTCAATATTCCGATGAGGCTGCTGAGCTGGGCGTTTCCTGTGGATGGTGAGGTAGCCGGGGTGGCATGGTGTGGTACTCGTTGAGCAGTCCGCCGAGTACCTGCTGGCGCCTGACCGTGGCGGCGGGTAGGGGGATGACGTTCGGGTCGTCGTCGGGTGCTCGTAGGTCGAGGCTGCGGTGGGCTCGTCCCCCGTTGTAGTGCTCCGCGTACGTGGTAAGGACCGTGCGCAGGTGTCGTTCGCCGGTGATGAGGAGGCGGTCGGTGCATTCGGCTCGGGCTGTGCGTATCCATCGTTCGGCGAACGCGTTTGACCGGGGGCTTTGCGGCGGTGTCGGGATGACGGCTGTGCCGTTGCTGGTGAAGACGGCGTCGAACGCGGTGGTGAACTTGCTGTCCCGGTCCCGGATGAGGAACCGGAAGCACCCAGCCCTCTACTCGAGATCCATGAGCAGGTTGCGGGCGAGCTGAGTGACCCATGCGCCGGTCGGGTGAGCGGTGACACCCAGAACGTGAACGCGCCGGGCCTTGATCTCCATGACGAAGAAGACATAGAGACGTCTGAGGAAGACGGTCTCTATGTGCATGAAATCGCAAGCGAGCAGCGTGTGGGCTTGGGCCCGGAGGAAGGAGTGCCAGGTCTGCTGAGATGCGCGCTGCGGAGCGGGCGGTAGACCGGAGCGGCGCAGAACCCGTCGGATAGTCGCAGCGGCTACCCGATGACCAAGCCGACGCAACTCCCCTTGGATCCTGACGTACCCCCAGGTCGGGTTCTCTCTGGCCAGGCGCTGGATGAGCGCGACCGTCTCTTCCGGCAAAGGTGGCCGACCGGGTCTGACCGGTGCTTGGCGCCACCTCCAGCGCACCAGACGGCGGTGCCAGTTCAGCAGTGTGCCCGGGGTGACCAGTCGATGGCGACGTAAGACGGGTGGCAGATGCCGTGCGAGAGCGGAGAGCACGGCACGATCAGCCCATGAGAGCCGCGGCCGCTGGACCTGCCGACGCAGCACGGCGACCTCATGACGAAGAGCAAGGATCTCTGCGTTGTTCGCGGCGGTCGAGCGGCCCAGCAACAGGAAGCAGCCCAGTAGTCGACAGAAGATCAGGTAAAGCAGTCGCAGACCCACGATCACTGATCATGCCCACACTTGGGCGATCGCAAAGTCCCAGGTCAACCACCATACGGCAATAAAGACACCCTTCAGGCACCGCCCTCAGCGGGGAGGGAGCAACGCCAGCGAGGTCATCGATGTCCACACCACTCGACTGCTGCGCATCGCGCAGCTCCGCGTAGGCATCCATGAAGTCGCCGCCCATGAACTCCGGTTGGAAAAGCAGTTCCGTTCCGGCGATGTCTGCGACGTGGGGATCAGTATTGAGTGCGAACGTCTTCTTGGCCACGGGTGTGCCCTTGTCTCCCGCGCGGTCGCCCGGCCCAAAACCAGCGGCGTGACGGAGAGGGTAGCGGCGTGTGGACCACTTTCCGCCTATCACCACCCCAAACGAACAGCAACGGCAAGCCGCTTACAGCAAAATGTGATCATGAATCTTGAAGGAGTCGGTGCCATCGCCGCCGCTGCCGTCGCCGCAGTCGGCATCCCTTCTGCACTGATTGTCGGCCGATGGCAGATGCGCGCAGCCCTACGTACCGCTGAGGAGACGGGCCGTGCCGGTCTTGCACAAGCAGAGTCCAACTACCGCTCTGGTCTTGCCCAGGCAGAGTCCACGTACAGCGCTGCCCTCGACGCTGTGCGCGCCGAGGCAACCAACGCACAGATGCAGTGGCGCAGAGGAGTCCAGCGAGAGGCCTTCGTTTCGTATCTCCTCGCAGCCAGGCACGTAACTGAGATCGCCAAGAAGATGAATCACACTTACGTCTATGACGAGGTTCCTATTTCGGAAACAACGAGTCTCCGCACAGAATTGTCGGACGCCAGGATAGCGCTGCGCAGTGCGTCCCTCATCGTCTCCTTGGAAGCGCCCACCTCTTTGAGGACAACCGCCGATCGCATCAGTTACTGGGTCGGTGAATTGGCAGATGCTCTAGAGGAAGAGATCGTTCTGTTTGAAGCCGAGAAGGCCTTGACTTGTCTTTGTGAGATCGAAGCAAGGCAAGGAAGTTCTGACAGGCCGGCGAGTGAACTCAGGGCAGCACTCGATGAGCTGGGACGCCAGGTCAGGGCTCATGCGCAAGGGAGCGATCCTCGCGACCTAGGAAGAGACAACATGCCTCCCGAAATCGTCATGGCATGGGATTCCGTCCAGCAAGCGTTCCAGGAGCACGGGTCAAGGACGCCCTTGAGTTTGGTCGAACGGGTGGCACTGGAAGATTTTCAGTGCCACGGGCTGGGGGAACAGATCCAAAAAGCACAAGAAGCGGAGGAAGAGTTGAAGGCATGGGAAGAGCAATTCCTGCCTGAGGCTCGTACCGTGCTTGACGAAACGCCCAGAGCCTGACTCCTTGGCCATTCTCTCGCCTGCCTATCTACCCTGGCGGAGCGCCCGCGCAAGGAAGTTATTCGGCCGAGTGCCGGGATGCCGTACGTACGCAGCGAACACGGTCCGGCCGTCGACATCAAAACGGAGGACCTTCGAGCGGCGGGGGCGAATGATGTGCGGTCGGGTGCCGTTGAGGACATAGCGCACGGCCGGGTGGTCGCACACGATAACTCCTCGGAGTCCTCCTGGGCCGTCCTGGATCTTCCAACTGATGTACCGGCCCATGCTGCCGGGGGCTTCGCGCTCAGCGATGTTGGTGACGCGTTCGGTGCGTTCGCGGAGCCGCCGCTCAACCCGACTACCGCGCACGCGGAGCAGCCGGGTGAGGCACCCCTGGTCGATGTGGACCTCAACGCTCATGACGCCCCCTCGTCGAGGCATCCTCAGCCCGACAGGGCTAGGCAGGACCGGGTCCCGGACCCGCCAGCGGGCGTTCGCCGCTTCGGCGTGTGACGGGCGGACCGTCCAGCGCCGTGCAGACAGTGCCGATCCGACCCACATGCGGGCGGGCAGTGCGTGAATGACAGCAGTGGATCGCCCGGATCTCGACGGCCCACGAGCTGAGGCCGGGCCACCACAACCGGCACAAGTTGAGAGGCTCAACCGACAGTCACCGCGTCACGACTACACCAGACTTGTCGCAAATAGCCTGGCCAGCCGCTCGTCACTTCGCACGCCGCCGTCCAGGCACGGCCCGGCCATCCCACCGACCTTCCAGCCCAAGGACGACCGGGCCAGAGCCTTGCCCCCCTTCCGGAGACTATCCACGGCCCAACTCAGCAGTCGCTTGGCACACTATTTTCTACGGTGAACGCGCCTGCCGACTGTCTCGCTACAGCGCCATAGAGCCCGATAGGGCGCTCACGCCCTGGGAGTGCCCCGTCTGCTGGCGGACGCCAAGGGGCATTACCTCGTCTTGACGCGGCAGGCACCTTGCGGCCGGGACACCCGAGCACCGGCTGCCTGCGGAAACACCCCGACCGAGGCCCTCAGCCCACAGCTCCCCCCTGTCGCATGGGGAGCACGAGATCGCGCTCCCACCCCGAAAGGGGGTCGAAAGCCGACAAGGGGTCCTTATACCTCTCGATGCAGAGAGCATCCGAACCGATCGGATGACATCGGGGGCCCCTGGTTGACGACGGCGCACAGGGACTCGGTACGGCGCTGTAGGTCTACCTGATCGAGTGACGGACGAATCGGGCACCGTTGACACGTCTGCGAGTTGGGAGCACGAGGGCTCCCAGCGGGCTCCCACTTGCTCCCAGCCCGGACACGGTTAAGGCCGCCCCCGCTACCCGCGGAAACGGCCTCCGACCTGCGATGATGCTGGTCGGGACGACAGGATTTGAACCTGCGACCCCTTGACCCCCAGTCAAGTGCGCTACCAAACTGCGCCACGTCCCGGTGCTTGTCCGGCTTCGGCTTTCGCTCTAGCCGGTCGCGCAAGAGAACAATACCGCACTTCAGGGGGTGGTCGCTGCCACCTTTCGGTGGGGGTGCGGCGGGTCAGGGATGAGCCTGTGGTTACGTTGGGTTCGCAGACGATGGCGGGGTGTGCCCAGGTGTGGCTGCGCCTCCGTTCGGACGGGGTAGGAGGGCGGCAAAGCGCGGGGGGCTCAGGTGTGGGCGTTCAGCCAGGTCAGTAGGTCTTGCTGGACCTGGTCGCGGTTGGTTTCGTTCAGGATCTCGTGACGGGCGTCGGGGTAGCTTTTCCAGCTCAGGTCGTGGGTGCCGAGGTAGCGGAAGTCCTCGAGGAGTTCGTGGACCAGTGTCAATCGCTGGTTGCAGGGGTCCTCGGCGCCCACGGCGATGTGGACGGGCAGCCGGGGCGGGGTGCGGGATTGGTTGTGCGGGTTGTTGATCTTGCGGACGGCGCGGACCCAGTCGAGTGAGAGGCCGGCGCTGAAGGGGAAGCCGCATCGCTCGTCCGCCGTGTAGGTGGCCACCTCTGCGGGGTCGCGGGAGAGCCATTCGTAGCCGGTGCCGGGTTCGTAGGGGTCGTTGAAGGAGGCGAAGAGCTCGGGGGTGAAGCTGGACAGGGCGGTGCGGCCGTGCTTGGCGATTTCGGTCTCCAGGCGGGTGATGGCCTCGTCTGGGTCTGTCGCGGGCAGTGAGCGGAAGGTGCCGGAGAGGATCAGGCCGGAGAGGTCGTCACCGTACTCCTGGGCGCAGTCGCGGGCGAGCATCGAGCCCATGCTGTGACCCAGCAGGAACAGCGGCGTCCCGGGGAGGTCCTGCCGGGCGCGGTCGCCGACGGCTCGCAGGTCCTTGACGATGGCCCGCCAGCCGTCGCCCTCCTCGCCCACGACGCCGAGGCCGCCCGTGGAGGCGGCGGTCGCGCCGTGGCCGCGGTGGTCCGAGGCGACCACGGCGTAGTCGTGGTCGCGCAGGAAGCGGGCGAAGCGGTCGTAGCGCTGGGCGTGTTCCGCGGCGCCGTGGGCGATCTGGACGATCGCGCGTGGGGGGCGGGACTCCGGGAGCCAGGTGTAGGTGGCCAGGCTTACGCCGTCCTGGGTGGGGAGGTGGTTGGTGTGGTACGTGATGCCGTCCGTCGGCATGCTGTCTCATCTCCTGTGTGGGAGGGAGGGATCCACCGCGGCCACCCCGTGTTCGCCGAGGCGTGGGACGCCGTGGCTGCCGCGATGGGATCACTCCTTCCCGACAGTGGTACGCCCATCCCTCCGGGCCGGGGCACGTTGTTCCTGCCAGGGCACGGTCTTTCCGCCCGGGGCAGGGGCACGTTATTCCTGCCGGTGCACGGTCTTCCCGCCCGGTCGGGGGCACGCCCTTCCCTGTCTCCTGCCTCCGCGTCTTCCTCCCGACGCAGTGTTGACCCCGGGCCCGAGGCCTATGAAACGATCAAGTGCTGCACGCACCACTGCCCACTCCTGCTCCGCACAACTACGTGTTCCAGGAGGACCGTTGGAGACCGCAGACACTGCCGCCACAGCCGAGCCCGCCCCAGCCCTCTCCCCCGAGCCCGCCCCCGGCGACGCCGCGTCGCCCTCGCTCTCCCGCCGCCGGTTCCTGCAGACCGCCGCCGGTACTGCTGCCGGGGCCGGGGCGGCGGCCGGGTTGCCGGCGCAGAGCGCCGCCGCCTCGGCGCGGCGGGGCTCGCTCGCCTTGTCGTTCACCGGGGCCACCAACGGCGCCGCGACGCTCTCCCCCTCCGGTGACCGGCTGGTCGCCGAGGTCCAGAATGTGCTGTGGTCCCTGCCCCGGAAGGGCGGCGCCGCCACCGCGCTCACCCCGCCCGATCTGGAGCCCACGCGGCCGGTCTTCTCCCCCGACGGGAAACTGCTGGCGGTCTGTGCGTACCGGGGCGGCGGCTTCCATCTGTGGACGCTGCGACCGGACGGCTCGGATGTGCGTCAGCGAACGGACGGGCCCTGGGACGACCGGGGTCCGGCCTGGTCGCCCGATGGCACCCGGATCGCCTTCGCCTCCGAGCGCGGCGGCGACACGGTGGCGGGCAGCCCGTACCGGGTGTGGGTGCTGGAGGTGGCCACCGGGGAGCTCACCCGGCTGACCGGGGTGCCGGGGCAGGACGGGCCGCTGCAGGACGGCGCCTGGGAGGACTTCGACCCCGCGTGGGCCCCCGGCGGCGAGCGGGTGCTGTTCGTACGTGGCCGGCTCGCCGGGGCCGCGCTGGACGCCCGTACGGTCGCCTCGGTACGGGCCGACGGCAGCGGGCCGGTGACGGTGGAGCACACCGAGGCGGCCGCCGGGGTGCAGGTGCTCGCGCCCTCGGTGTCGCCCGGCGGCACGCTCGCCTATCTGCGCACCACCCCCGCCCCCGAGGCCTCCTGCACGCTGGTCGTCGACGGTGCGGCCGTCACGATGGAGGGCGACGTACAGCCGGTGCCGCCGCGCTGGACGGGCGGCGGAGAGCTGCTGCTCACCGTGGGCGGGCGGTTCCGGCTGGTGCGGCCCGAGGTGCCGGGCGGCGGGGAGGAGATACCGTTCAAGGCCGCCTTGCCGGTCAGCAGGCCGCGTTACCGCGTCAAGCGGTACGACTTCGACAGCGGCGGCGGGGCGCGGCCGGTGCGCGGGGTGCATCTGCCGGCGCTGTCCCCCGACGGGCGCAAGGTGGCCTTCGCCGCGCTGAACTCCCTGTGGGTCGCGGAGACCACCGGCGGCCGTGCCCCGCGCCGGATCGTACGGGCCTCGCCCACCCGCTATCTGCTGGGCCCGACGTGGACGCCCGACGGGCGGGCGCTGATCTACGCCGACGACCGCGACGGGCTGCTCGCCGTACACCGCCGGGATCTCGCCTCGGGCGAGGAAACCGAGCTGGCCTCCGGAGGGCGGGTACATCCGGCGCTGTCCCCCGCCGGCGATCGCCTCGCCTGTATCGACATGTCGGGAAACCTGGTCCTGCGCGACCTCGCCGCCGGCACCGAGCACACCCTGGCCGCGCCGCTCGGCGGCGGTGGGCTGCCCGGCAGACCGAGCTGGTCGCCAGATGGTCGCTTTATCGCCTATTGCGATCGCAACCGGCTGAACCAACGGTTCCGCGAGGGCTACAACCTCATCCGGATCGTGGCCGCGAACAGCGGAAACAGCGGCGCGGCCAGGCTGTACGCGCTGGCGCCGCACACCTCGCTCTCCGACCGCTACGACTCCGGCCCCGTCTGGTCCCCCGACGGCCGCCATCTCGCCGTGATCGCCGAGTCCGCCCTGTGGCTGCTGCCCGTACGGCCCGACGGCACCCCGGACGGCGAACCGCGCCGGCTGACCGAGGAGAGCGCCGACCACCCCTCCTGGTCGGGGGATTCGCGCTCCCTCCTGTATCTGTCGGCGGGCAAGCTGCGGCTGCTGGACGTCGAGGCCGGCACGGCCCGTACCGTGCGCCTCCCGCTCGACCACCGGCGCCCGAGCCCCGCCGACACCGTCGTCCACGCAGGGAGGTTCTGGGACGGCACCGGCGACGACGGCACGGTGCGCGAGGACGTCGACATCGTGGTGCGCGGCGGACGCGTCACCGCCGTCGAGGCGCATCGCGCCGGGCGGCCCGCGAAACGCCGCGTGGACGCCTCCGCGCGCACCGTCGTGCCCGGTCTCTGGGATGCCCATACGCATCCTTGGCAGTACACCTACGGTGCCCGGCAGACCGTGCTGCAGCTCGCCTACGGCATCACCACCGCCGTCTCGCTCGGCGGCTTCGCGTACGAGCAGGCGCGGCTGCGCGAGGCCATCGCGGCGGGCGCGCTGGCCGGGCCCCGGCTGCTGGCCACCGGTGAGCTGCTGGACGGGCCGCGCGTCGCGTACAGCATGGGGCGGGCGCACCGCACCCGCGAGGGGCTGCGCCGCTCGCTGGAGCGCGGGGCGGCGCTCGACTGGGACTTCGTCAAGACGTACGTACGCGCGCCCGGCTGGATCATGGAGGAGGCCGCCCGCTTCGCGCACGACAGGCTCGGGGTGCGCGCCGGCAGCCATCTGTGCTCGCCCGGCGTGCAGCTCGGCCAGGACCTGACCACCCATCTGCAGGCCACGCAGCGCCTGGAGTACGGGCACGCCACGACGGCGACCGGGCAGTCCTCCCAGGACGTGACGGAGATCTACACCGCGACCGACTTCCGTCTGATAGCCACGCCGTTCACGGCCTCGCCGCTGGTCGGGGCCGACCCGTCGCTGGCCGAGGACGAACGGGTCACCCGGCTCATGCCGCCCTGGGACACCGCCCTGGTGCGGCAGTTGGCCCAGGCCCCGCCCACCGCCGCCCAGCTCGCCACCCTGCGCACCGAGATCGGGGTCTACCGGCGGATCCTCGCCGGCGGCGGGGTGGTCGCCCTGGGCACGGACGCGCCGCTGGTGCCGGTGGGGCTCCATCTGCACATGGGGCTGCGGGCGCTGCACAAGTACGGGCTCTCGGCGGCGGAAGCGCTGCGCACCGCGACCCTGCTGCCCGCGCGGGCGTTCGGCGCGGACCGGGACCTCGGCACCCTGGAAGTGGGGAAGCTGGCGGACCTGACGGTCGTGGACGGCGATCCCTTCACGGACTTCGACTCGCTCGTGCGCACGGTCTCGGTGCTGCGCGGCGGCGTGCCGTACGAGCAGGACGAGCTCGTACGCGCCTTCCCGGAGGGCGGCCGGGCTCGGCAGGGGAAGTCGGCGGAGCACTGGCTGGAGGTGGGGCGGCTGCTGCGGCGGGACACCTGCTGCGACGGGGAGGGGTGACAGGGCGTACGGCGACGCGCGTCGGTTGTGCGGGGGGGGGGGGGCGACGGCCCCCGCCCGCCCCCTGGGCGCGGGGCGGCGCCGCGGGGGGGGGGGGGGGGGGGG
>NZ_JBSFMM010000037.1:0-61385 GCF_053599555.1 Streptomyces sp. NPDC000941 | reverse complement strand
GCCCACATCAGGGCAGACAGAAGCACCCCCGGCGCCCGCCACGGCATTTACCACGCCCCCGGCGCGCACCGAAGGTGCGCTGAATCGCTGACCTGTGCGAACAGGGAGGCGATCGAGTCGGTCTCGACCCGCGGTGTCACGGATACGCCCACGGCCTCGAACACCGCGTCGAGCACCTGACGGCCCTGCATCATGGGGTGCAGCAGACACAGGGGGTACTGGGCGGCCTCCTCCCAGGAGATCTCGGCAGCCCCGGAGTCGGGCCCGGACCGCTGGGTCAGCAGCACATAGCGTTCCCGGTACAGCGGTACGAACTTGAAGTCGTGCGCGGCGACGGAGCCGTGGTAGGTGACGGCGGCATCGAGTTCGTACGTCCGCAGCCGGTTCACGATGTCCTCGGCCTGTAGGTCGGCGAAGACCTGCACGGTCGCCAGTGGGTTGGCGGCGCAGAACGGCTGGGTCAGCAGCGCGACCGCGGTGGACGCGGTCGGGACGGTGCCGATGCGCAGCCGGCCGCTGAGCCCCGCCCGCAGTGCCTGGATCTCGCCCCGCATCGCGTCGCGGTCGGCGAGGATGCGCTGTGCCCACAGGATGACCCGCTCACCCTCCGGTGTGAAGCCCTCGAAACGACGACCCCGCTGGACCAGGGGGATGCCGAGTTCCTCCTCCAGTTTCCGGATGCCCTCGGACAGGGCCGGCTGGGAGACAAAACATGCCTGGGCCGCCTTCGCGAAGTGGCGGGCGCGGGCGAGGGCGACGAGGTATTCGAGTTGGCGCAGCAGCACGCCTCAATGATCCCCCGCGCCCGGCCGCGCTCGGCGCCGGACACCCGGCAGTGATCGGCGCTGCCTGTCAGCCGATCGGAACTACCGCTTTGACCTGCCCCGAAGCACTGGCGAAGAGTGGGGTGCGAAAAGTGAGGGCGTGGTGTGCGATGCGGGACTTCGACGAACCGGACGAGGACGAGCTGTCGGTGACGGCTCCCAAGACATGGGCGACCGGCGCCCCCGCGGTCGTACACGCGCTGCGGTACGCGCTCGGACAGACGTCGCCCAAGCGCACCGCGCTCACCCTGCTCAACATCAACCAGGCGAAGGGCTTCGACTGCCCGGGCTGTGCCTGGCCGGAGCCCGCGCCGGGCAAGCGGCACCGCAACGAGTACTGCGAGAACGGCGCCAAGCACATCAGTGACGAGGCCACCTCCCGGCGGGTGACCGCCGAGTTCTTCCAGCGGCACTCGGTGGACGAGCTGAGCCGGAAGTCGGACTACTGGCTCAATCAGCAGGGCCGGCTGACCGAACCGATGGTGCTGCGCGAGGGCGCGACCCACTACGAGCCGATCGGCTGGGACGAGGCACTGGACCTGCTCGCCGATGAGCTGCGTGCCCTGGACCACCCGGACCAGGCGCTGTTCTACATCTCCGGACGGCTGGCGAACGAACCGGCCTTCCTGCTCCAGCTCTTCGCGCGGGCCTTCGGCACCAACAACCTGCCGGACTGCTCCAACATGTGCCATGAGTCCAGCGGCTCGGCGCTGAACGAGACCCTGGGCATCGGCAAGGGCAGCGTCAGCCTCGACGACCTCTACAACGCGGACCTGATCTTCGTCGTGGGGCAGAACCCGGGCACCAACCACCCGCGCATGCTGTCCGCGCTGGAGGAGACCAAGCGCCGCGGCGGCCACGTCGTCGCCGTCAATCCGCTGCCCGAGGCGGGGCTGCGCCGCTTCAAGCACCCGCAGAAGGCACGCGGGATCATCGGCCGCGGCACGGACATCGCCGACCAGTTCCTGCAGATACGGCCCGGGGGCGACCTGGCCCTCTTCCAGGCGCTGAACCTGCTGTTGCTGGAGGCCGAGGACAAGGAGCCGGGGACCGTCCTGGACCGTGAGTTCATCGAGTCGCACACCACGGGCTACGACGCCTTCGCCGAGCACATCCGCGAGACGTCCTGGGACGCCGTCCTGGAGGCCACCGGCCTGAGCAGGGACGAGATCGAGCAGGTACACGAGCGGGTGCTGGCGGGCCGCAGTGTCATCGTCTGCTGGGCGATGGGCCTGACCCAGCACAAGCACGGCGTGCCCACCATCCGCGAGATCGTCAACTTCCTTCTGCTGGGCGGCAACATCGGCCGTCCGGGCGCGGGAGTGTGCCCGGTGCGCGGGCACAGCAATGTGCAGGGCGACCGCACCATGGGCATCTGGGAGCGCATGCCCCAGCCGTTCCTCGACCGGCTGGGACAGGAGTTCCGCTTCACCGCGCCGACGAAGCACGGCCTGGACTCCGTCGACTCCATCCGGGCCATGCTCGACGGGCGGGCCAAGCTCTTCGTCGGAGTCGCGGGAAACTTCGTCAGGGCGACGCCCGACAGCGAAGTCACCGAGCGTGCCCTGCGCAACTGCCGTCTGACCGCCCACATTTCGACCAAACTCAACCGCTCCCACGCGGTGTGCGGACGCACCGCCCTGATCCTGCCCACGCTCGGGCGCAGTGATCACGACGTCCAGGCGGGCGGCGAGCAGTTCATGACGGTCGAGGACTCGATGAGCGAGGTGCACGCGACGCGTGGCCGCCTCGCCCCCGCGTCCGCACAGCTGCTCAGCGAGGTGTCCATCATCAGCCGCCTCGCCCGCAAGGTCCTGGGGCCCGAACCGTCCGAACCGGACATCCCCTGGGCGGGCTTCGAGGCCGACTACGACCTCGTCCGCGACCGTATCGCCCGGGTCGTCGACGGCTTCGAGAACTTCAACGAGCGGGTACGGCGCCCAGGCGGTTTCCGCCTGCCCAACCCGGTCAACGAGAAGGTGTTCCGCACACCCGCCGGGAAGGCCGTCTTCACCGTCAACGACTTCACCATGCTCCAGGCGCCCGAGGGTCACCTGGTCCTGCAGACGCTGCGCTCGCACGACCAGTGGAACACGATTCCGTACGCGATGGACGACCGCTACCGGGGCATCAAGGGCGGCCGGCGCGTCGTCCTGGTCAACCGCGCCGACCTCGCGGACCTCGGCTTCGACGACGGCAGCCTCGTCGATCTCGTCAGCGTCTGGACCGACGGCTCGGAGCGCCGTGCCGACGGCTTCCGCGTCGTCGCCTACCCGACCCCCCGGGGTTCGGCGGCCGCCTACTATCCGGAGACCAACGTCCTTGTGCCGCTCGACAGCGTCGCGGACATCAGCAACACGCCCACGTCGAAGAGTGTGATCGTCCGCCTGGAACGGGCCGCCGACCGGGCACCTGTGTAGCACGAGGGCTCCGGCAGGCGGCACTGCGCAATCTGCCGGATAAGCAGCGGGCCGCGTCGAGCGACAAGTAACACCGCACGCATCGCCAACTCGCTGCCGACGGCGCGTGCCACGATGCGAGGGAAGGGCGAACACGGGGCCCGGCGCCGTACGAAGCCCTGCTCGTTCTGTCCGGCCGCAGCTGTCAATCACCTCTGGCGGACGAGCGGACAAGGACGGAAAGACCGGCGACTGGCTGACCGCCCGTTCCACATACCCAAGGAGCTGACGATGCCCGCACTGAACACCGTACGTCCCGCGACAGCCCTGACCGCCGCCGCACTGCTTGCGGCGGGCATCACCCTGGCCGCCGCACCCACAGCCGCTGCCGCCCAGACTGACGTCAGCTGCCCCAGCGCCCAGTGGTACGCCGACGACATCGACTGCCGTATGACGCACAACGGCCCCAGCAGCCGGTGGTACGAAGGCGAATGGGTGGCGGTGCACATCACCCGGAACGGCACGGCCTGGGCCAACGGATACGACCCCCATGCCGGCCATTACTACAGCGTGCTGCTGTCCAATGGCTCCACCAGCATGTACTCCGAGGCCAAGTACGGCGGTACCGGCGTCGGCGTCTCCGTGGGCACGGTCTCGGTGACCAGCCAGGTCAAGGCCGCGCTGGGCGTCCGCAACGGCAACATCATCACGGTCACCCGCAACGCCTGACCTTGCCCGCCCGGTCACCTCCTTCCCTGAAAGCCACCAGATCGGTCATGCGTGTTCAGGCTGGGCGGGCTGAGCGGGCTGGGCCCATCTCGGCGTCCAGATGCCGTTGTTGGGGCGGCCGGGATAGACGGAAGTGAGATGGTGGCGCAGGGCGGCCAGGGCGGGGTGGGGGTTGTCGGTGCGCCAGATCAGTGAGTGGGGGTAGACCGGGGTCGGTTCCTGGAGGGGGATGCGTCGCAGGTCGTGGCCCGCGGGCCAGACAAGTGGGGTCTGCTCGCTGACGAAGGTGGCCAGCGTCGTGGAGTCCGCGATGGTGTCGAGCAGATGCTCGACACCGAAGTTCGGGCCGACCGCGTCGATGGTGAGACCGAACGTGGCGGCGAGTTCGTCGTAGTAGGCGGCCCACTCGGTGCCGGGCATGTTGCCGGGCATCCAGATCCGGCGCCCGGCGAGCTGGGCGGGAGCGATCGCGCGGGCGCCGGCGAACTCATGCGCCGGCCCGGTGAACAGGTACAGCGGTTCGTCGAAGACCGGAGTGGCCTCGATACCGTCGGGAAGCTGCCGGCCCGGCATTGTCACGGCGCGGAAGGTCGCGTCGATCGTCCCGGACCGGACGGCGGCGATGGCCGTGTCGAAATCGAACAGGTTCAGGACATCAAGCTCGGTCTCGGGATGCGCACGGTGGAAGTCACGCAGCAGACCCGCCACTGAGACCCGGTAGCGGATCACGTCGACGCGCAACGCCCGGCGCCCTGGCCGTACGGAAGCGGCTGCCCGTTCCTCGGCTTGGAGGAGAGCCCGGGCGTAGGGCAGGAACGCCTGTCCGTCGATGGTGAGCCGGGCTCCGCGGGCCGTACGGCTGAACAGCTGCGCACCGAGGTCCTTCTCCAGCACGGCGATGCGCTTGGACACAGCTTGTGGAGTGATCGACAGGTTGGTGGCGGCTTCTTGGAACTGTCCCGCGTCCACGGCGGCGACGAAGGTGCGCACGGCAGTGAGGTCCATGCCGCCCATCCTAGATGGACAACCAACCGTTGATCCCGATCATCGAAATGGTTGTTTGATTCCAGCACATCACGCTCGCTTTGATGTCTCTGATCAACCTTTGGTTTGGCAAGCGGCGTGGCAGGAGGCGACCCACACGTGCCGGATTCCTTCGTGCACCTGCACAATCACACCGAATACTCGATGCTGGACGGCGCGCAGAAGCTGAAGCCGATGTTCGGCGAGGTGACCCGGCAGGGGATGCCCGCGATCGCGATGAGCGACCACGGCAACATGTTCGGTGCCTATGAGTTCGCGCAGGTCGCGAAGGGCTTCGAGGGGATCAGGCCGATCATCGGCATCGAGGCGTATGTGGCGCCTTCCTCTCGGTTCGTCCGGAAGCAGGAGTTCTGGGGGCCGGGAGGCCGTCGCGCCACCGGCGCGGACGGTGAGGGGTCGAAAGATGTCTCCGGTGGTGGCCGCTTCACTCATATGACCATGTGGGCGCGGAACAGCCAGGGCCTGCGGAACCTGTTCTGGCTCAGCACACAGGCCAGCTATGAGGGTCAGTTCCCTGCCGGAAAGCCGCGCATGGACCGGGAGTTGATCGCCGCACGGCCGGACGGCCTCATCGCCACCACCGGTTGCCCGTCCGGCGAGATCCAGACCCGCCTGCGGCTGAACCAGTACGCCGAGGCGAAGGCTGCCGCCGCGGCCTACCAGGAGATCTTCGGGCGCGAGAACTACTTCCTGGAGCTGATGGACCACGGCCTGGACATCGAGCGTGAGGTCCGTGAGGGCCTGCTGCGTCTGGCCACGGAACTGAACATTCCGCTCCTGGCCACCAATGACGCGCACTACGTCACCGAGGACCAGGCCGACGCCCACGACAGTCTGCTGTGCATCGGTGTCGGCAAGAACAAGGACGACCCCGGCCGCTTCCGTTTCAACGGCTCCGGCTACTACCTCAAGACGGCCGCAGAGATGCGCACCCTGTTCTCGGAGCTTCCGGAAGCCTGCGACAACACCCTGCTGATCGCCGAGCGCATCGAGTCCTACGACGAGGTCTTCGACCACGTCGACGAAATGCCGCGGTTCCCGGGCGTGCCCGATGGCGAGACCCAGGAGTCGTGGCTGCGCAAGGAGGTCCTCAAGGGGCTGGCGATGCGCTACGGGGACCCGGTCCCCCAGCACATCCTGGATCGCTTCGAGACCGAGATGTCGGTTATCGGCCCCATGGGCTTCAGCTCCTACTTCCTCGTCGTGGCGGACATCTGCCGGCACGCCCGGGAGAACAAGATCCCGCTCGGTCCGGGCCGGGGGTCGTGCACCGGCTCGATCGTTGCCTACGCCACCCGCATCACCGAGCTGTGCCCCCTGGAACACGGCCTGCTGTTCGAACGCTTTCTGAACCCCGAGCGGATCAACCCACCGGATGTCGACCTCGACTTCGACGACCGTCAGCGCGACCGGATGGTCCGCTACGTCACCGAGAAGTACGGCGAGGAGTACACCGCCATGGTGAACACGTTCGGCAAGATCAAGGCCAAGAACGCGATCAAGGACTCCTCACGCATCCTCGGCTACCCCTACGCCCACGGCGAGCGGATCACCAAGGCGCTCCCGCCGGACCAGAACGGCAAGTCCGCCCCGCTGGCCGCCATCTTCGACTTCTCCCACGAGCGGTACGGCGAGGCCGGCGAGATCCGGCAGCTGTACGGCAGCGAACAGGATGTGAAGCGGGTCATCGACACCGCCCGCGGGGTGGAGGGCCTCACCCGCGGCACCGGAGTACACGCCGCGGCGGTGATCCTTTCCAAAACGAAGCTCACCGACCGCATTCCGCTGCATATGCGTGCCTCGGACGGTGTGAAGATCACCGGCTTCGACTACCCGTCCTGCGAAGCCATGGGCCTGATCAAAATGGACTTCCTGGGGCTGCGGAACCTGGGGGTCATCGACCAGGCCATCGAGAACATCCGCGAGAACCGGGGCATCAGCCTGGCCACCGTGGATCCCCTGGACGGCGACCCGTCCACCGTCGTGATCCCTCTGGACGACGCCAGGACATACCGGCTGCTGGCCGAGGGCAACACCTTCGGTGTCTTCCAGCTCGACGGCGGCGGCATGCGCGTCCTGCTGAAGCAGATGGAACCCACCCGGTTCGAGGACATCGCCGCGGTCAACGCCCTCTACCGGCCCGGCCCCATGGCGGCCAACGCGCACACCAACTACGCGTACCGCAAAACCGGACGCCAGGAGATCACCCCGATCCACCCCGAACTGCGCGACGCTCTGGAGCCGATCCTCGGCAACACCTTCCATCTGCTCGTCTACCAGGAGCAGATCATGGCCATCGCCCGGGAACTGGCCGGGTACACCCTCGGCGGGGCCGATCTGCTGCGCCGTGCGATGGGCAAGAAGAAACCGGAGGTGCTGGCCGCGGAGTGGGACAAGTTCCACTCCGGTATGCGAGGCAATGGATACAGCGAGGAAGCCATCAAGGCCCTGTGGGACGTCATGCTTCCGTTCTCCGGCTACGCGTTCAACAAGTCCCACACCGCCGGCTACGGCCTCGTCTCGTACTGGACCGCCTACCTCAAGGCCAACTACCCGGCCGAGTACATGGCCGCCCTGCTCACCTCGGTCGGCGACGACAAGGACAAGGCCGCGATCTACCTCGCCGACGCCCGCAAGAACGGCGTCCGCGTCCTCCAACCCGATGTGAACGAGTCCGTCGCCGAGTTCACCGCCGTCGGTGACGACGTACGGTTCGGGCTGCGGTCCGTACGCAACGTCGGCGACAACGTCATCGAGGCCGTCATCGACGCGCGCCGCCGGGACGGGAAATTCACGTCCTTCGCCGACTTCCTCGACAAGGTCGACCTGCCCGCACTGAACAAACGCGCTGTGGAATCCCTGGTCAAGGCCGGCACCTTCGACTCCCTGGGCCATTCCCGCAAGGGCCTCACCGCCATCCACGAGAACGCCATCGACGCGATCATCCCCGTGAAGAAGGCGGCAAGCTTCGGACAAGACGATCTCTTCGCCGACCTGGGCGGCGAAGGAGGCGACGCACCGGCCTTCGGCCTCGACTTCACCATCGACGACGCGGAGTGGCCCCGCAGACAACTCCTGGCAACCGAACGCGAAATGCTGGGCCTCTACGTCTCGGCCCACCCACTGGACGGCGCCGAGCACATCCTTTCCAGGGCACGGGACTGTTCCATCGCCGAACTGCTCGCCTCCGGCCGCACCGCCGGGGACGTACAGCTCTCCGGGCTGATCACCGGCATCCAGCTCAAGATGACCAAACAGGGCAACGCCTGGGCCATCGTGAACCTCGCGGACCGCGACGCCGGCATCGAGGTGCTCTTCTTCCCCGCCGCATACCAGCTCGTGCAGCACGCACTGGCCGAGGACAACGTCATCGCCGTCAAGGGAAAGATCGAAGACAGAGACGGCACCATGAACATCTTCGGTCGCGAACTCTCCGTCCTCGACATCTCCTCCGCCGAAATCGGCGGCAAGCCACCCGTGAAGCTCTCGCTCCCCTCGCATCGCATCACCGAACAGTCCGTCAAAGAGCTCAAGCGCATCCTCTCGGCCCACCCGGGCGACCACCCCGTACACCTCAGTGTCCGCGGCGCACACAAGACCACCGTCTACGCCCTCCAAGCCACGGTGGACCCCACGACCATCGCCTCCGATGTCAAAGGCACCTTCGGAGCCGACGCCTGGCAAGGCATCGCATAAGCCCTAGCGGCGGCTGCTCGTGCGTCGGCGGTAGTAGGCGTACGTCACCGACCCCAGAAGTGGCCCCCAGGCGAGCAGTGGCAGATAACAGACCGTCAAGATGAGCTCTTCAGTGGTCGTGTGTCCGGGGGGAAATCCCGCGAAGAGGATGGAGAGAAAGAAGTAGTACACGACCCCCGTGGAGGCGAGTGCGCCCAGCGCGGCCGGGACCACCGCGGCGAGCGGGGGGATGCGGTGTCCGCCCAGCAGGGGTATCCAGCGCGGCACCGCCTCGCCCCAGGGCTGGACCAGTCCCAGGGTGAGTAACCCGAGTGCCTCGGAGATGACGAAGAGCAGGATCAGATACAGATCGAGCCCGGCGCCGTGGTTGCGGGCCTCAGCTGTGCCGAAGCCGGGTATGGCCAGCATCACCCCCATGCGCCACAGTCCCGAGGGCAAGATCGTGAAGGGCACCGCATGCGCGGCAATCCGCGCCCAGCGCGGCCCCGGGGAAACGGGGACACGGCCGGCGTCCCAAGGGGTGCGCAGGTACCCGTTCGCCGCGGGAGCTTCCGGGCGGAGGTTGGACATCACTGCTCCTTCGATTCGTCAGGCGCCGTTCGCGTGACGCATCTCGAAGATCGCAGCCCGTCCCATCCGCCGGCGTCCCCCGCGCGGTGGGGGCTGGTCCGCCATGCGGGGGAAGCCTTCGGCGCCTCAAGGATGACGACTCGCCAGCCGATTGGTCGTTCCGGGCGGGTACGTCTCACGCAGGCCGCGCCAGACGCCGCCGTGCGGCTCACCACGGGCCTCCATACGAGCGGCAAGCGCCTCGATCGCGGCGCTGTCGGGCACCGCGATCGCGAAGTAGCCGAAGGCGGATCGTGACCAGCTCGCCCTTCTCGTCCAGCTTCCGCTGCGGTATGCGGCCGGTCCGGCGAGAAACGACCTCGGATTGGGTGCCGTGCTTGTCCGACCCGACGGCGTAGTCGCCTGGGCAGGCGATCGCATCCCTGATCGTGAAGCGTTTGAACGGGCCGCCGGCCGTTGATTCGGGGACCCGGAAATCGACCCCCAGGGGTATGTGATCCCCGCCGAGGAGTTCGAAGCGGGTTACGACCGCCTGCTCGCGTGAGCGGGCCTCGCGATCAGCGGTGCCGGTCTGTTGGGCTCAGGGTGAACGGTTGACGGGCCGGACGTCACGGTAGCGGATTGCGGGACCTGTACCGTCGTGGACTACTCTTGAAGAGTTCTTCAATTCACTAGTTTCCGTCGAGCGCGATCATCGGGGAGGAGACCCGGATGGGCAGACCCGTGTTCGCCGAGGCGCTGCTGGAGCGGGTGCGTCAGGCGCGAGCGGCGTTGGAAGCGGCGCTGGAGGCCGAGGACGCCTATGCCGTGGCGGTGGCCCAGGACGAGCTGGACGACGCGGTGCGGGTGGCGCGGGAGCTTGGGGTCGGTGTCGAAACCGACGCGTCGGAAACGGGAGAGGGGTGACCGGGATGCCTGTTCCGCTGTATGAGGCGAAGGCCGAGTTCTTCCGAATGCTCGGTCACCCGGTGCGTATCCGGGTGCTGGAGCTGCTGCAGGACGGACCGAAGCCGGTGCGGGATCTGCTGGCGGCGATCGAGGTCGAGCCGTCGAACCTGTCGCAGCAGCTGGCCGTGTTGCGCCGCTCGGGGATCGTGACCGCGACGCGGTCCGGTTCGACGGTGGTCTACGCGCTGGCGGGCGGCGATGTCGCGGAGTTGCTCGCCGCCGCGCGGCGGATCCTGGCCGTGTTGCTGGCGGGTCGGCAGGACCTGCTGGACGAACTGCGGGCGGCGGAGACGGCACGGTGACCGGCACTGGCGGGCGGCAAGGTCGTCCTCGTACGGTTCCGGATTCCTTCGCAGCACACGCACCGCATCCGGACACAGCAGGGAGTTGACACAGTGAGCAAGACCGAGAAGAACAGCTTGGGATCGAACGACGAGAGCTGGAAGGAGCGCAATCTCAAGCTGCGCGTTTTCGTCTACATCTTCGGCACCCACATCATCGCCGGGTTCGTGATGCTCTTGTTCTATCTGGGGCAGCACGCCGATAAGTAGCAGCAGGAAGTGATCGTACAGCGACAGCCGCTCGCCGACGAGCGGCGGACCGGGCGAGCGGGCTGCCGAGTCCGCCGGTCAAAGGCCGCCGGCTAGGACGGCGAGTTCCCCGCTCCTTGGCCGGCCTGAAGATCGGCGAGCAGCTCGGCCTGGCCGGCCAGCACCCCGGACAGGATGGTGCGTGCCACCCGGAGGAGTTCCGCGACGTGCGGGCTGGTCAGCGAGTAGTACACCGTGGAGCCCTCCTTGCGGGTCACGACCAGGTTGGCCCGCCGCAACACGGCGAGCTGCTGGGACAGGTGCGCGGGCTCGATGCCCACCTCGGGCAGCATCTCCGCGACCGCGTGCTCGCGTTCGCTCAGCAGCTCCAGGACACGGATACGCGCCGGGTGACCGAGGGTCTTGAAGAACTCGGCCTTCAATTGGTACAGCGGCGTACTCATCGCGCGGCCCCCTTCCCGGCCCAGCGGCACGGCCCCACCGGCCGGACTTCGGCGCATCGCATCCACCCACTCATCAAGAACATGCGGCCTATCCTCGCGTGCGGCACCGGCCTGACCGAATCCGCGCCGAGGAACCGGCCGCGAAGCACTGGGCCGCGGCGCCGGTCGATGGTCATGGTGGTGAACTTCCCTGCGGTGGTTGCCGATCACGGGCAACGGGCTGCGGTCCGGTCAGAGGGGGAGGGTGATCCAGATGCTCTTGCCCTGGCCGTCGGCGTCGCCGCGGATGATCGCGCTGCCTGCCTGAGCGAAGGTGAGCTCCATGACGGTGGCCAAGCCGCTGGTCCCGGCGCTGTTGGCCGGCTCGGACAGCGGCGGCTGGTAGGGGTGGCGGTCGTGAACGGCGAAAGCCAGGTGGTCCGCGCTCGCCGCGTAGATCACCGTGAGCTGTGGGGAGAGCTCGGCGGCATGCCGGACGCTGTTGGTGACCAGCTCGCTGAGGATCAGCAGGGCCGGGCCCACCACGGGGTGGCGCAGACCGATCCCCCACTCGACCAGGGCCTGCTCGGCCGTCTCGCGGGCGCTGCGGACGGCGGCGGGTTCGCTGGGCAGCGTGAGTACATGTCGGTGGGGCAGGGCTTGGAGCTGTGTGAACATCACGCCTCCGCTCGGGCGAGGCGGAAGCCCGTCACCGTCTTGGGGTGGATACGCAGCAGGGTGTCGTGCGGGCCGTGGATCCAGCCGCTGAGGGAGCGCCGGTGGTGGGCGGCCTCGTCGGGGTCGGCGATCACTTCGGCGGGGCCGGAGACGGTTACCGTCCAGCCGGTGCCGGGCACGGCGCCGATCTCTTCCGCGTGGTACGTCACCGTCGCGGGCACCGCGGCGGCGGGGACGGGCGTACGGACGACCAGGCGGCCGTACTCCCACGCGTGCCGGGCAGGCCGCACCACGGTCAGGTCTCGCTGCACATACACCAGCCGCCCCGGTGTGCTGCCCTCCAGCAGCCACAGGGCCTCCGCACCGGAGATCTCGACCATACGGAGGGGAACAGGAGGAGTGCTCATCGCGCGGCTTCCTCGCTGGAGGTCCGGGGTTCGGGGGCTGAAAGGGCGGACAGGGCAGGCAGGACGCCGACGCGCTCCAGGTGGTCGCGGGCGCCGCGGATCGCCTCGGGGGTGGTGGCGTACTCCCGGCCTTCGTACCGCAGCAGGTCGAGAGCGCCGACGGAGTCGAGAACCTGGAGCTGCCCGGGGCGTATCCCGGAGGCGAGGACGAGGATGCCGCGCCGCTCCAGCTTCTCCACCGCGTCCTTGAGGACGAGGGCCCCGGTCGCGTCCATCGTCGACACCCGCGACATCCGCAGGATCACCACGCGCACATCCGCCACCTCGGTCAGCTCCAGCAGGAAGCGGTGGGCGGCGGCGAAGAACAGCGGGCCGTCGATGCGGTAGGCCACGATGTGCTCCGCCAGCAGGGCGTGCTCCTCCGCACTGTGGTTGCCCCGGTCAAGGGGCACCTGGTCGAAGCGTGCCTGATTGGCGACGGCACGCAGCGCGAGGGCACCCGCGACGGCCAAGCCGATGACGACGGCGTACACGAGGTCCAGGGCAAGGGTCGCGACGGCCGTCAGGACGAGGATCAGCGCGTCCGAACGGGTCGCCTTGGCCATCGCCCGCAGCGAACCGACCTCGACCATGCGGATCGCCGTGGCCAGCAGCACGCCCGCCAGCGCCGCGAGCGGAATCTTGGAGACGAGGGGCGCGGCGGCGAAGACGATCACAGCGAGGATTGCGGCATGGGTGAGCGCGGCGAGCCGGGAGGTCGCCCCGGTGCGGACGTTGACCGCGGTGCGGGCGATCGCGCCGGTCGCGGGAACCCCGCCGAACAGCGGGGCGGCTATGTTGGCCAGCCCCTGGCCGAACAGCTCACGGTCCGGGTCGTGCTGCTGACCGACCGTCATGCCGTCGGCGACCGAGGCCGACAGCAGGGACTCCAGGGCGGCCAGGGCGGCGACCGCCACAGCGGGAGCGAGCAGCGTGCCCAGCGAGCCGAGGTCGAGGAAGGAGAGAGACGGCACGGGCAGCCCGGACGGCAGATCGCCGATCGGCTTCGCCGCGTCCAGATGAGCGGCCTGCGCCACAACGGTGGCGGCTACCACCGCGACGATGGAGAACGGTACGGTCGGACGCCACCGGGCGCCGATGAGCATGACCACGGCCACCGCGCCGGCGAAGCCGACGGCGGTCCAGTTCGGGGCCTCGCCGAACTCCCGGAACGCCCGCCAGGTGACGACGAGCACCCGGTCCCCCTCCGGCTTGGGCACGCCGAGCGCGTTCGGGACCTGCTGCAGGCCGATCACGCAGGCGATGCCCAGGGTGAAGCCCTCGACGACCGGCGCGGGCACATACTGCATGTAGCGCCCGGCCTTCAGCGCGGCAAGGGCGACAAGCATCGCACCGGCCATCAGACCGACCGTGAGAACGCCGGCCGGGCCGTACCGGCCGACGATCGGCACGAGAACCACTGTCATCGCACCGGTCGGCCCCGACACCTGAAGATTCGACCCGCCGAACAACGCCGCCAGCGCCCCCGCGACAACGGCGGTCGCCAGTCCCGCCTCCGCGCCCAGCCCGGACGAGACCCCGAAGCCAAGGGCGAGTGGCAGCGCCACGATCGCCACGGTCAGCCCGGCCAGCAGGTCCCGCCGGGGGTTACGCCCCATCTCCACCAGGTCGACGCGGGCAGGCAGCAGCGATGCGATCCGGGCCCACACCCGGCCGAGTCCCGAGGTCATGACGCGGCGACCCCGGCTTCCCTCAGCCCGGCCGGCAGCCCCAGCCTGCGGAAGAACTCGGCCTTGGCCTGGTACAGCGGAACGGACACAACCCCTCGGCTTCCCCTACGAGCCCCACCTCGGGGCGGACACGAAACGCTGTGCCCGCAGGGACGGGATGACGGGCACAGCCAAGACAGCATCTAACCAATTGCGAAATTTTGCAATTCAGCATGTCACGGATGCCTCAGCAGTGTCTGCTGTCTCCCGGCGTGCCCCGCTCAGCCTTCCGGGTCGGGCAGCCGTTCGAGTTCGGTCACCGCATACTCGATCCGGACTTCATCGGCCAGTTTCAGCGCGCCCAGGAACGCTGTATACGGCTTGATCCCCCAGGTGGACTGGGTGATGATTCCCCACCCGCACACCATTCCGTTCCCATCGCTGCCGCCGTGCACGGTCGCTGGGTGTGTCCGGCCCTTGATGGTGAGGTCGCCGGTGATCTCGAAGGACTGAAGCGTTCCCGTGATGCCGGTGGAACGGAAGACGAGGGTGGGGTGCTGCGAGGTGTGCAGCAGAGCCTCGCCTTCCAGCGTCCTTTTGATCTGGGCCCGGTCGGTGTCGGCGAGAGGTTTGAGCCCGCCGACCCCCTCCCGGACGGTCAGCGAACCCGTCTTGACCTCCACGGTCACCGATGACTTCCCAGGGTCGTCGGCGACGACCACCGCCTGCCCGGACCATCGGGTCGCCTCGATGGTGAGGTCGTGACCCGCCTTCCGGCCGAGGCCGGCACGGCTGGTCTTGATCAGCAGGCGGCCGGTCGACGGCCCGAAGCCATACGCTCCATTACTCAACGTCACGGACTTGACTGTACGTGACAAATGGACCTTCCGGCGGGGCTCCGGCGTGGGCCGGACAAACTTCGGGTTATGACGGTCGCCCGCCGAACTGCCAGTTGTGCACCTCAATGTCGGCGTACCGGTCCGGGGTCAGGATGGCGCGGGCCGTATCCGGGTCCGGCGCCCGGACCAGCGCCGCCGTGCCGAGCCAGGTGGCGCCGTCGTCGGACAGCAGCGGCCCGTAGGCGATCAGCTCGTCCCGGTCGGGCGGCACAGCGAGGTCGGCGGCCTGCCCCGCGCCGAGGCCGAGCACCAGATACCGATTGCCGCCGGTCCGGCCGCCGGGGAAGTCCCACATGGTGCGCCCCAGGGTGTTGCGCCACCTTCGCAGCAGCACGTCCCGGTAAACGCCGGCCTGGTAGTTCGGCTCGTCGAAGGCGAACGCGCGGGCAGCGGCGGGATCGGGCAGGTCGACGATGTGCACGCTTCCGGTGGCGGTGGGTGTGTCGCCGCCGTCGGCGAGGGTCGGGCCCCGGGCGATCATCTCCTTTGCGTACTGGTCCATATAGGACCAATGCTCTTCCACTAGCTCGTCGCGGAGCGGCATGGAGCCGGGCCGGTCGCGGTGGTAACAGAGGAATTCCATGCCCATAGGGTCTCGTCAAGGACGTGACCAGGGCGAGCGAGTTTCATCTCGCCGTCGGTCATGGTGTGCCACGATCGCGACATGGCCGACCCTCATTCCCTGCCGCCCGGTACTCCACCCGCACGCACGAGCCGCGGATCGGCCATGCCGGTGCTGGCGGCCCTCTTGGACCGCTCGGTCGAACAGATCGCGGAGGCCGCGGCGGACGTCCGCCGCTACGACCGGGAAGCGATTCGTGCGGCATCGGATGTGTGGGGCAACAACCTCTTTCCGCTGTTCTGGGCCGCGAGCACGGCCAGCGCCGACAAGCGCGAACGTCGGGCGCTGACCGCGTTGGAGTGGATGGCCGGTTTTGGCGAGCGGCGGCGGAGCTGGATGGCCGAGCAGGCCGCGGTCGCGGGGCACGAACTTGAACCGCTCCTGCCGCCGGCCAAGCCGGACACACCAGGCCGTGACTACCGCGGATACGTCATGACACCGGCATGCCGGCTCACCCAACCGACAGTGGATGACCTGGTCCCCGACTACGACCTGGCGACGGCGGCCGTCCGCCACCTTCGAGTGGAGCGCGCCGGGACTCGCTTGACCGCCTTCCTCCAGTTGGTCGCTCCCCGCAGATACGCAGTCGACGAGAGCACGCCCGCGCAACCTGCCCTGCTGAACGTGGCGCTGGAGGGCGTCACCGACGCCGTCTTCGACCTCTCCGCCACCCAGGGAGCTGCCCTGGACCCCGGCGCGGGCAGGACGAGATATCTCTGGGCACGGGCGGCCGGCTCCGCGCCGCAAGCGGCGAGTACCACCTTGACGACCGCTCATGGCATCTGTCGGCCGCCGGCCGACGCGCCGACGCGGTCACCCCGCCCCGCACCGGCCAGTCGGACCGTCTGCCTCCGCCGCCCGCCGGAGACCTGGGGGCCGACGCCCGGGCCGCGGCGATCCTTCTGCTCCACGCCATGTGGGAGCTCCGCTCGGTGCGTTACGCCACCCGTGCCGATCGTGTCCCGGTGCTCGACCTGTGCCGGGCTTTCGCAGGAGCGGGTGAAGCGATCCTCGCCGCGGGATCACGGCGCGGCGCCGCCCGCCGTGAGGCGGCCTTCCGTGACGTGATCCGCACCTGGGCCGACCGGAGCGACCCGGCTCTCACTCGCTGGATCGCCACCATCCTCAAGGAGCGCGCCGGCCGTCCGGACATCATCGAGATGCCCCCGTCTCCCGAACGAACGCCCCCTTCCCTCGCCGACGGCTCACCCGTGTTCGGCACACCCGCGCAGGCAACTCTCGTCATGGCCGCCTGGACGGCGGCACACACCGACCACCGCACGACCCCTTCCAGGGCCCCGGCCGCTCACCCAGACAGGGAGGCCCACTGCGGCCTGCAGCCTCGACCTGCACCACGGGGCCATGCGCGTCGCCGCTCCCGATGGCTGGAGTGCATCAGTCAGCTGACGGTTGCGCGGTGCCGGCACTGTCCCGAGGACAATGCGGGCGGTCATCGGGGCGCAGGGAGCGGCCGCGCTCGGCGAGCACGTACTCGTGGCGGGCCGGGTTGGTCTGGTAGGGCCCGCCGCTCCAGCAGGCCGTCGACCACCAGGGGTCTTGAGTAGGGTGGTGAGACAGCCATGACCCCTTCGAGGCCCCCATGAAAACCTGGTTCATCACCGGCGGCACCCCCGGCGGATTCGGCATGGCCTACGCCGAGGCCGCCCTGGCGGCCGGCGACAACGTCGTGCTCACCGCCCGCCGCCCGCACCTGCTCGACGACTGGGCGAGCCGCCACGGCGACAACGCGTTCGTCCTGCCGCTGGACGTCACCGACACCCGGCAGATCCGCGATGCCGTGGCCACCGCGGAGGAACGCTTCGGCCGCATCGACGTCCTGGTCAACAACGCCGGCCGCGGCTGGTACGGCTCGGTGGAGGGCATGCCCGACGCCGACGTGCGACGCTCCTTCGAGCTGAACTTCTTCTCCGTCACCGCGATCCTGCGCGCCGTCCTGCCGGGTATGCGCGCCCGCCGCAGCGGATGGATCATCAACATGTCCTCGGTCGCCGGCCTCAGAAGCGTGCCCGGCTTCGGCTACTACAGCGCGGCCAAGTACGCCCTCGAGGGCCTCACCGACGCGCTGCGCGAGGAAGTGGAGCCGTTCGGCATCCATGTGCTGGCCGTCGAACCCGGCGCCTTCCGCACCCGCGCCTACGCGAGCTTCGCCGACGAGCCGGTGACCGAGACCGTCGACGCCTACCTGCCGTTCCTCGAGACCGTCCGCGCCGCCATGATCGGCCAGAACGGCAGGCAGCCGGGAGATCCCGCCCGCGGCGTCCGGGCCGTCATGAACGCCATGCGGCAGCAGACCCCTCCCCGCCGGATCGTCCTCGGCGCCGCCGGCTACGACGCCGTCCACGGCCGGCTCGAAGACATGCTCGCCGAGGTACGCGCGTACGAAGCCGCGTCACGTGGCGCCGACTTCCCTCCCGACCCCGCACCGTAACCGCGGCATCCAGGGCAGCCCGCCCGCCGAAACACGCCCCAGGCGCCATCTCGTTCCGCCCGAACAACCCTCGATCCCCGGAGGATCCGTGCCCACCGCCGATGAGCTGATCAGCCCTGACAGCATCCGCCAGCTCGCCGCCATCCTCCAGGACACCTCGCCCTCCACCTCACGCTGGCAGACCGTCGCGGACAGCTCCACCACGCTCGGCTCGCTCGGACTCAGCGAACGGGCGCGCACCGTGGGCGACGCGCTGCTGGCCGACTCCGGCCTCGACTACCCGCACCTGGCGGGCGCCGTACGCAAGGCCCTGCGACGCGAGGACCTGACAGGCTGGATGATCTGGCCCGTCACCGAAGCCGTCGCCACGGCGGCCACCGCATCAGGCACCACCGAGCACTTCGACGACGGCCTCGCCCTGCTGGCACAGCTCACCCCGCGCCTGACCGGCGAGTTCGCGCTGCGCACCTTCTTGAACACCGACCTGGAACGCACCCTGGCCACAGCATCGGCGTGGACCGGCTCCCCCGACCCCGCGGTGCGCCGACTGGCCAGCGAGGGCACCCGCCCCAAATTGCCTTGGGCCCGGCAGGTCCCCGAACTCAACCGCAACCCCCGAGCCACCGTCCCCCTGCTGGGGGAACTGCACACCGACACCTCCACAGACGTACGCCGCTCGGTGGCCAACCACCTCAACGACATCTCGCGCCTCGACCCCCACCTCGCCGCCGAGACGGCCGCGCAATGGATGGACCACCCGGCGGCGTCCACCACGCCCGCCCTGGTACGCCACGCCATGCGTACCCTCGTCAAGAAGGGCGACCCGAAAGCCCTGGAACTGGTCGGCTTGCACGGCAGCCGCGAAAACCTCCAGGTGGCCGGCCCGCTGCTGACCGACACCGCCATCCCCGTCGGCGGCACCCTCACCTTCACCGCACATATCAAGAACGTCTCCGACCAGCCCGTCTCCCTGGCCATCGACTACGTCATCCACCACAAGAAGGCGAACGGAAAACTGGCGCCCAAGGTGTTCAAACTCACCAAGCGCGACCTGGCCCCTGGGGAATCCGCCGACCTGGCACGCCGCCACTCCTTCCGCCCCATCAGCACCCGGGTCTACTACCCCGGAACCCACGCCGTACAGCTCCAGGTCAATGGCCAGCAGCACGGCCTGGTGGAGTTCGGTCTCGGGGAAACCGACTCGCCGTGAGCCCCCGGAAACATTGCGTTCATGACAAGGGGAATTCGACGGTAACAACGGCTTTCTAGCGTGATCGGCCGTGGGATCAGAGTCGTATACAGGGCCGCCGGAACGACTCATGACAGCCCGTCGAGACTCCCCCGTTCTGCCGATGACGCCACGCGGGGCTCTCCACCGCATCGCAGCACCGGCACCCAGCACCACCGGGAGGCGCGACATGAGCACCACCGAGTCACCGTTGAAGACAACAGGCACGACGATGACCACCACCGACCAAGCGGTCAAGGAGACACTGGAGGACTACACCCTCCGTTTCGCTCCCCGCAGTTACCGCCGTTGGACCCCGATGGTCGTGGCCACCACCGCACTCGGCGGCATCGCCTACATGGCCGACTTCTCCATCGGCGCCGGCATCGGTCTCAGGCACGGCACGGGCAACGCGCTGGTGGCAATCGCCGTAGCCGCCGCGGTCATCTTCATCACCGGCTTCCCGCTCGCCTACTACGGCGCCCGCTACAACATCGACCTGGACCTGATCACACGCGGTTCCGGCTTCGGCTACTACGGCTCGGTGCTGACCAGTGTCATCTTCGCCAGCTTCACCTTCATCTTCTTCGCCCTCGAAGGCTCGATCATGGCTCAGGGCCTCAAGCTCGGCCTCGGGCTCCCGCTGTGGCTGGGCTATCTCGTCTCCACGCTCATGGTCATCCCCCTGGTGATCTACGGCATGAAGGCCCTGAGCAAGCTCCAGGTGTGGACCACCCCGATCTGGCTGCTGCTCATGGTCGGACCGCTGGTCTATCTGGTCACCACCGACCCCGGCACGGTCGACCGCTTCCTGGCCTACACCGGCACGGACGGCGACGGTGGCGTCAACACCGCCTCCGTACTCCTCGGTGCGGGCGTGTGTCTCTCGCTCATCGCGCAGATCGGTGAGCAGATCGACTATCTGCGTTTCATGCCGCCCAAGACCGAGGCGAACAAGCGGGGTTGGTGGACCGCCGTGATCATGGCGGGCCCCGGCTGGGTGGTGCTCGGCGCGCTGAAGCAGGCCATCGGAGTCTTCCTCGCCGTGTACATCCTCGCCGAGGTCGGCCCGGCCGCCGCGACCGAGCCGATCCAGCAGTTCCGTGGCGCGTTCGACGCGATGCTGCCGTCCTGGATGGTCGTCCCGCTGGCCGTGGCCCTGGTGGTCATCAGCCAGATCAAGATCAACGTGACGAACGCGTACTCCGGTTCGCTGGCCTGGACGAACTCCTTCACCCGCGTCACCAAGCACTATCCGGGCCGCATGGTCTTCGTCCTGGTCAACCTGGGCTTCGCGCTCGCCCTGATGGAAGCCGACATGTTCAGCTTCCTCAACGACATCCTGGGCTTCTACTCCAACTGCGCCATCGCCTGGGTCGTCACCGTCGCCACCGACATCGGGGTCAACAAGTACCTGCTGAAGATCTCCCCGCTCCAGCCGGAGTTCCGCCGCGGCATGCTGTACGCCGTCAACCCGGTCGGCGTCGTGGCGTTCGTCGCCGCCTCGGGACTGTCGATCGCCATGTACTTCCACCTCCTCGGCGACGCCCTCCAGCCGTACTCCCCGGTCGCCGCCGCGGTGATCGCCTTCGTCCTCACCCCGCTGATGGCGATCATCACCAAGGGCAGGTACTACCTGCGCCGCACCGACGACGGCATCGCCGAGCCTCTCCTGGACGCCGACGGCAACCCGAGCGCACTCACCCTCGACTGCCACGTCTGCCACCAGCCCTACGAGCGCCCCGACCTGGCCGCCTGCGCCACCCACGACGCGGTCGTCTGCTCGCTGTGCCTGAGCACGGACAAGGTCGGGGATCACGTGCTGCCGGCCACCGCGTAGCGATCCCCGCCCTGTGCCCGGCGCCATCACCGTCTGCCGCGGGCGGTGCTTCTACCTCACGGCCGGCCGGCCCGCAGGTGTCGTCGTTCGGCCAGCTCCTCCGCGCCGACCACGGTCAGAACCGGGGTACCAGGCGGCGCGAACATGGTCACCACCAGCTGCGACTGCGCGTCCGGAAGGTTGTTGGCGCCCAGGTAGTGGATCACGTCGCCCCCGGGCTCGAACAGGGCTTCACCGGCCTTGATCACCCGGGGCGGCTGCCCCTCCAGCTCGAAAAGGATCTCGCCCTCGGTCACATAGCCGAAGAGCGGCCCGGGGTGCCGGTGCGGCGGCGCGCCGGGGTCGCCGGGCGACAGGGTGACCCGGATGGTCCTGGCCTCGGCGCCTGCCGGGATCCGGGCCGTCGCCTCCGGCAGGGTCGAGAGGACCTCAACGCCTGGGGGCAGGTGTGCGTGCTCAGCGCTCATGTATTTCTCCAAACAGGAACTGTCCACAGGAAGGACCGGACGGCCTCCCCGTTTGTGACAGCCCTGCGCGGATACGGACGGAGGGGAGGCCACCGGCCTCCCCTCCTGGATACGTACGGTCAGCGCAGGTTCAGGGCCTCGTGGATGGTGGCGAACAGGTCGGTCTGGTTGGTGACACCGAGGACGCGGTACGCCTGCGGCCCCTGGCCGGCGATGCGTACCTGGGTGCCGGTGTGCTCCTGGGACTGACCGGGGGTGTTGGTGGAGTAGTTGACCTTGAGCTGCTGGCCCTCGTCGGTGACCAGGGTGGAGGACAGACCGGGCGGGGTGGCCTCCAGCGGGACGATCTGGCTGGTGTGGCCGTGGTCGGCGGTGGTGACGACCAGCGTGTCGGGGTGCTTGGCCGCGTAGTCGCGGGCCACCTTCACGGCGCGGTCGAACGCGGCGGTCTCGCCGATCTGGCCGCACGGGTCTGCCGCGTGGTCCTGCTTGTCGATGGAGGCGCCCTCGATCTGCAGGAAGAAGCCCTTCGACGAGTGCTTCTGCTTGGCCTCCAGCAGCTGGATCGCCTTGGTGGCGGAGTCGGCCAGACTCGGCGTGGCCGAGGGGCGGTTGGGGTTCGAGGTCACGCACCGCTGCGGGTCGGTGCCGCCGACCGCGGCCGTCTTACCGGTCCACTCGGTGGGCACATTGCCCGAGGCGAACAGCCCGAGCACCGGCTTGTCGGCCTTGGCGCTCTTCATGCCGGCGGAGTCGGTGACAACCTGGTAGCCCAGCTTCCGCGCCTGCTCGGTGACGGTCAGTCCCTTGTACGTACCGTCGGTGACCTTCTGGTCGAACCGCGCCTTGCCGCCGCCGAAGAGGACGTCGACCTTGTGGTTGACGGACTGCTCGGCGATCGAGCCGGGGCCGCCGGCGGCGATGGTGTCGGTGGGGCACTTGGCCATGTCGGCCGGGCCTTGGCAGGAGCGGTCGGTGGCGTGCGAGGCGAGCACGGCCGGGGTGGCGTCGGTGAGCTCGGAGGTGGTGACGCTGCCGGTGGCGTAGCCGTTCTTCTGCGCCTGCTCCAGGACGGTGGGGACCGCCTTGTCGGTGTCCGGGGTCTTGGAGATGCGGCCGTTGACCGTCTTCACGCCGGTGGCCCAGCCGGTGCCGCTGGCGGCGGAGTCGGTGACGTAGTCCGGGGTGCCGTCGGCGTGCACCGCGTAGGTGGTGTAGGCGCCGGTGAGCGGGAACTTGTCCATGTTCAGGCGGCCGTTCGCGCCCACCGTGTAGTCACGGGCGAGGGTGATCTCCGAGTCGCCCATTCCGTCGCCGATCAGCAGGATGACGTTCTTCGCCTTGCCACCCTTGATCGCGTCCTCGGCGCGGTCCTTGCTGTCGGAGGCGCCGGCGGTGGTGGTGACGGCCGCTGCGGCGGCGGTGGCGGCGACCACGGCGGTGCCGATCACGAGGTGACGACGGGAGGGTCTGTGCATGGAAGTGACTCCTTGAAACGTCCGGAGGACGAATGCGGATGACAACGAATGCGGATGACAACAGAGTCCAAACCATCAGCCATGGGTGAACCGACAGGAAAGGTTTGATCCCGTCTGTATTGCCGTGGCATGACGCGTACGGCATTGCCGTGGCATGACGCGTACGGCGTGTGCCCCGGGCCGCGCGGTCCGGGGCACACGCGCTCATACGGAGACGGGTCGCGGCGGCCGCACGGCGAGGCGGCCGGTGTGGGCGAGGGCGGAGACGGAGGCGGCGGCTCCGAGCCCCGTGACGGTCAGAACACACCAGGTCAGCCAGAGTGCGTCGTGGCGCAGGGCAAAGTCCCACAGGGCTCCGGTGGCGAGGTTGCCCAAGGTGATGCCCAGCCCGGAGACGGTGTTGTAGAAGCCGTAGTGGGTGGCCACGAGGGAGTCGCCGGAGAGGGTGACCACGGTGTCCATCTCGAAGGGGTAGACGACCGCGCTGCCCGCCGCCAGCAGCACCACGGCGATGACGAGGGAGACGAGGACGACCGCCGAGGAGCCTCGCGGGGTGAGAGCCAGGGGAAGAAAGGCCAGCCCCATCGCGGCCAGGCCGCGGGCCAGGGCCTGGCTGGGGTGCCAGCGGTCTTTGGCCCAGCCGGTCAGCCGTAGTTGCCCGGCGACTGCGGTCGCGGCGGAGACGACGAACAACCCGCTGGTGATGGCGGTGCCGCTCGACCCCAGGGCGTCGGACGCGGCCAGCGGGAGCGCCAGGTACACCTGGAAGGTCAGGACGTAGGAACCGATCATCGCGGTGGAGAAGAGCAGGAAGGGCCGGTTGGCGACCACCGTGCGCCACTGTGCCAGCACGCTCTCCTTGCCGGTCGCGGCACCGGCGGAATCGCCGTGACGCGTGGGGAGAGCCCGCCACTGCAGGGCGGTGAGTACGGCGAAGATGGCGGCGGCGGTCGTACACACGAGGCGGAAGTCGGCGGCCAGCAGGGCGAGCCCGACGAGGGGCCCGAGGAGCATGCCGGTCTGGTAGTAGACGTTGAACGTGGCGAAGGCGTCGATACGGCGCTCACCCGCTTCCGCGGCGAGGTACGCGCGTACGGCGGGGTTGAACAGGGCTCCGGCGAAGCCCGTCGCGGCCGACGCGGCGATCAGCGCGGGGAGGTTGTCGACCCAGCCGAGCAGGCCGAACCCGATGGTGCGCAGCAGGCAGCCCGCCATGATCGGGGCCTTGTAGCCGAGGCGGTCGGCGATCGTGCCGCCGATGAGGAACATGCCCTGCTGGGAGAAGTTGCGCACCCCGAGCACGAGCCCGACGGCCCAGGCCGCGAGGCCGAGCTCGCCGGACAGATGGGCCGCGAGGTACGGCATGAGCATGTAGAAGGCGAGGTTGATGGCGAACTGGTTGACCATCAACAGACGTCCGGCGGGCGGGAAGGAGCGGGTCTGCCGCCACAGGTGCTTCATCGGGCGGCTCCGGCGACGCGGGGGCCACTGCCGGTGGCGAGGGGGTCGATCACGCGGGTGCAGCGGGTCCAGCGGGTGACGGTGTGCTCGCCGGGGTGGTCGATGCGGTCGGGGTCGTCGAGTGGCAGCTGGCCCAGGAGGTGGTGCCCGCGGCAGTAGGTGTCGTCGAAGACGGTGCCGACGTAGCGTTGCGGCCCGTCGGGGAAGACGGCCACGATGCGTTCCTCGGCGGGCAGTGTGCGCGCCAGCCAGCGGGCGACCAGTGCGACGGCGCCGACGCTCCAGCCGCCGGTGGCGTAGTGGTCGCGGGCCAGCCGCCGGGCGGCCCATACGGCTTCCGGGGCGGCGACCCAGTGGACCTCGTCGAACAGGTGGTAGGCGACGTTACGGGGGTAGATGCTGGAGCCCAGACCGCGCATCAGGCGGGGTGCGGCAGGCTGGCCGAAGATCGTCGAACCGGTGGTGTCGACGCCGACGACGCGCAGGCGGGGGAAGTAGCCGCGCAGGACGGAGGCGATGCCGGTGGAGTGGCCGCCGGTGCCGACAGAGACGACCAAGGTGTCGATCCGGCCGAGCTGTGCGACGAGTTCATGGGCGAGCGGCGCGTAGGCGGCCACGTTGTCGGGGTTGTGGTACTGGTCCGGGCACCAGGCATCGGTGTGCGCGGCGAGGAGTTCCGCCACGCGCTGACGGCGGGCCTGCTGCCAGCCACCGGTGGGGTGCGGGGCGGTGACGACATCGACTTCGGCGCCGTGGGCGGCGAGCAGGCCGGACATCAGCGGTTCCATGCCCGGGTCGGTGACGACGGTGACCGGATGGCCGTGGATGGCGCCGGCGAGGGCGAGGCCGAGGCCGAGCGTGCCGGAGGTGGACTCGACGATGCGGGCGCCGCACGGCAACTGCCCGCGCTCGCGGGCGGCTCGGACCATGTACAGGGCGGTGCGGTCCTTGATGCCACCGGGGTTGTGGCCCTCCAGCTTGGCCCAGAAGCCGCGCCCGGAGGCGGTGAAGGGTTCGCCGATCCACAGCACCGGCGTGTCGCCGACGAGACCGGCGGGGGTGTGCGCCGGGATTTTGGGATGGGCCAGCAACCCCGCCGGGGAGAGGGGGACGGTCGTACGAGTGGGGTGGTTCATGGCGTGCTTCTCCTACGGCCGGTGCCGTGCGCGGCGGCGCGGCAGCCGGTCGTTGCGTAGCGAGAGAGGATGCGGATGATCGGTGGCCGCGCGTCGCCCCGGGACGGGAGACGCGGCGACGGCCCGATCAGGTCCGCCACACGCCGATACGAGCTCGGGTACGCCCCGCCGATGACGCGCCGTGCGTCGTACGGGACGGGTGAGAAGTGATGGGTGCGCCGACGGGGTGGGCATCGCCGGGTTCAGCGGGCGCGGCTCCGGGGACGTACGGCCCGGCCACGTCGATCCCGCGCGGCGGTTGGCCGCTCGGCTCGTCCGGGCCCCAGCAGTGCGCCCCGCGGTCGTGCTCCGGGGCCGTCCCGCGGACTGTGGCACGGACCGTGGGCCCCTGTGACTCCGCCGGGGCCTGTCCGCAAGCGGCGGAGGAAGCCGGCGCCAGGGTGTCCGCCCGAACCACGGCGGTCGCCGTCGGACCGTGCGCACAGCCGAGCACATGCAGGAGCGTGGCCAGCAACACCAAGAGCACCGCTCCGGTACCCGATACGGAGCGGCTGCTCGGAGAGACCGACCCAGCTCGCATGAACACAAAGGGTAGTTGATCGAGTACGTAAAGTTCTTGTCAGGAGCTGTGCCGACGGGTCAGGGCCAGCCCGCTGAGGGCGGTTCCGATCACCCCGACGATCAGGGCGACGATGGCCCCGCCCAGTCCGTTGCCGGTGCCGAGGCCACCGGAGGCGGTCGCCGCCACCAGGGCGCCGAGGGCCATGCCGATCAGTGCCCCTCCCAGGGCCATGGTGGCGCCGCGTCGCCCGGGCCCGGTGCTGATACGGCCGGTGGAGCGGGCCAGTGCCAGTCCACCGGTGACCGCGCCGGTCAGCGCCAGCAACGCCGCCACGATGGCCCCGAGCCGCCCGGCGCTCAGGGTGTACACACTGGCGACGACCGGCTGGGCCGAGGCGTCGGCGGCCGCCGGTGCGGCAAGCACGACAGCTCCGCAGAGGACCGCGGCGGCCACGGCGAACGTACGTCGGACGGACATGAGGTACTCCCTCTTCATGCTTAGTGCTTCATGCTTCATGCTTCATGCGGACGTTTCCTGATCATGTCCGTCGGACCCGCCCCCGGTCGTCCAGCAGACGAAGACAATCCGCGCTGCCGTCGACGCCGTAGCGGCTACTGCGGGCGCCGCAGGAGCCGCGGCCGTACCGCATACGCGGTAGTCGGCTGCTCGTCCGTGCGCACGAGCCGCCCGCGCGGCCATCCGGCTAGTGTTCGCGCATGAGTACAGGACGGTCCGACGCCCGGGTCGGTGTCATGGACTGGGTGCTCGCCGCCGGGGTGGCGGCGACGCTGCTGATCACCGGGCAGTCGGGACAGCACTCCCCCACGTCCCCCACGAGCTTCGACCTGCTCGGGTACGCACTGCTGGCGGCCGGCGGTCTCGCGCTGGTGGCGCGCCGCCGAGCTCCGGTTCCCGTCCTGGCCGTCACCGGGCTGTGCGCGGTGGGTTACCAGGCGGCCGGGTTCGATGTGCCTGTCGTTGCGTACCTGTTCGCGGTGTACGCGGCCGTACGGGCCGGACACCGCGCGATCACGGTGGCGGCGAGCGTGACCATGCTGGCCGCTCTCCCCCTCGCGGCTCTGGCCTCGGGCCTGCACAACACCGGCGAGGCGTTCGCGCGCGCCCGGGGCGCACTCGAACTGGCCTGGCTGATCGCGGCCGGCGCGGCCGGGGAGGCGCTGCGGCAAGCCGAGCGGCGAGCGGAGGAGGCCGAGCGCACCCGGGAGGAGACCGCGCGGCGCCGCGCCGACGAGGAGCGGCTGCGGATCGCGCGAGAGCTGCACGACTCGCTCACCCATCAGATCTCGGTCATCAAGGTGCAGGCCGAGGTCGCCGTCCATGTGGCCCGTAAGCGTGGCGAACAGGTACCGGAGGCCCTGTTGGCGATCCAGGAAGCCGGACGTGAGGCGGCCCGGGAGCTGCGCGCGACGCTGGAGGCGCTGCGCGACGACGACACGGCCCCGCCGCGCGGGCTCGACGACGTCCCGGAACTGGTGGAGCGGGCCCGTACGTTCGGCCTCGACGCGACGCTCACCATCGAGGGACAACAGCACGACATGCCGGCCGCGGTGGGCCGGACCGTCTACCGGATCGTTCAGGAGTCGCTCACCAACATCGCTCGCCACGCGAACGCCGCCACCGCGTCCGTCCGGATCGACTGCCGTCCCGACACCCTCATGGTCCACATCGACGACGACGGCAAGGCAACGCCGGACACCACCCCGACGCCCGGCGTCGGACTGCTCGGCATGCGCGAACGAGTCACCGCCCTCGGCGGCCGGCTGCGCGCCGAACCGCGTGGCGAGGGCGGCTTCACCGTCCAGGCCCACCTTCCCGTGGACCGGGCGTCGTGATCCGTGTCCTGCTGGTCGACGACCAGCCGCTCATCCGCAGCGGATTCCGCGCGCTCCTCGACCTCGAAGAGGACATCGAGGTGGTGGCCGAGGCCGCCGACGGGAAACAGGCTCTGGACCTGGCCAGGGAGCACCTGCCCGACGTCGCTCTCATCGATATCCAGATGCCCGGCGTCGACGGCATCGAGGCGACCCGGCGCATCGCCGCCGACCCGGCCCTGGCCGGGGTGCACATCGTCATCCTGACCAACTACGGCCTGGACGAATACATCCTCGACGCGCTGCGCGCCGGTGCCGCCGGATTCCTCGTCAAGGACATCGTGCCGGACGACTTCCTGCACGCCGTCCGCGTCGCGGCGCGCGGCGACGCACTGCTGGCACCGTCGATCACCCGCAAGCTGATCAACAGGTACATCACCCTGCCGCTCACCACCGGCGTCGGCACCGGCGTCGGCACCGGACTGGAGGAGCTGACCAGCCGCGAGCGCGAGGCCGTCGTGCTGGTCGCGCAGGGCCTGTCCAACGACGAGATCGCGGGCTGCATGGTGATCAGCCCGATGACGGCGAAGACCCATATCAACCGGGCCATGACCAAGCTCCGTGCCCGGGACCGGGCCCAACTCGTGGTCCTCGCTTACGAATCCGGCCTGGCAGCCCCGCGCAGCTCCTGACGTTCGCGCCCTCTCGTGCCGAGGCGGGCCTCGGGTTGTTCAGGTCGATCCCTTATCGTGCGCGCGGATCGCGGAGCATATACGCAAGCACGGCCGAAATGGAGTGACGGAGTTGAGCAGCACGCCCTCGCCCTCGTCCGGGGTACCGGACGAACTTCAGCGTCGCCTGGGAGTGTCGGACGCGGTGCTGATCGGCCTGGGCTCGATGATCGGTGCCGGAATCTTCGCCTCCCTGTCCCCGGCCGCCCGCGCGGCCGGCTCGGGTCTGCTGCTCGGCCTGGCCCTCGCCGCGGTCGTCGCCTACTGCAACGCGACCTCCTCCGCGCGGCTCGCCGCCCGCTACCCGGCCTCCGGCGGCACCTACGTCTACGGGCGGGAGAGGCTGGGTGAGTTCTGGGGCTATCTGGCCGGCTGGTCGTTCGTGGTGGGCAAGACCGCCTCGTGCGCGGCCATGGCCCTGACCGTCGGCACCTACATCTGGCCCGGCCAGGCGCACGCGGTCGCCGTGGCCGCCGTGGTGGCGCTGACCGCGGTCAACTACGCCGGGGTGCAGAAGTCCGCGCTGTTGACCCGCGTCATCGTGGCCGTCGTCCTGGCGGTGCTCGCCGCCGTCGTGGTCGCCTGCCTCACCTCCGGCACCGTGGACGCCGCCCGCCTGGACATCGGCTCGGACGCCGGCTTCGGTGGCGTGCTGCAGGCGGCCGGGCTGCTGTTCTTCGCGTTCGCCGGCTACGCCCGCATCGCCACCCTCGGCGAAGAGGTCCGCGACCCGGCCCACACCATTCCGCGCGCCATCCCGATCGCACTCGGCCTCACCCTCGTCGTCTATACCGCTGTCGCCGTCTCCGTCCTGCTCGTCCTCGGCCCCGACGGCCTGGCCGCCACCGGGGCACCGCTGACGGAGGCCGCCCGGGCGACCGGCGCCGCCTGGCTCGTCCCGGTCGTACGCATCGGCGCCGCGGTTGCCGCCCTCGGCTCCCTGCTCGCCTTGATCCTCGGCGTCTCCCGCACAACCCTGGCCATGGCCCGCGACCACCATCTGCCCCACGCCCTGGCGTCCGTGCACCCGAGGTTCAAGGTCCCCCACCGGGCCGAACTCGTCGTCGGTACGGTCGTCGCCACGGTGGCCGCGACCGCGGACGTGCGCGGAGCGATCGGTTTCTCCTCCTTCGGCGTCCTCGCCTACTACGCCGTCGCCAACGCCTCCGCATGGACCCTGAGCCCCGCTGAGGGCCGCCCGGCCCGGATCATCCCCGCGGTCGGCCTGGTCGGCTGCCTCGTACTGGCCTTCGCGCTCCCGGCGTCCTCCGTGATCTCCGGAGCCGTCGTGCTCGCTGTCGGCGCCGCCGCCTACGCCGTCCGTCGCACGATCGCTCGCCAGGAGTAGCCTCTTCCAGTCGCCCCCGGCGTAGCCACACGTTCCCGTCGGATTTCTGCCAGCCATCGCCCGAGGCCGGCTGGTTGAGTGATCCACATGACGCCGAACCACACCCTCCACCACCAGGCCCTCGCCTTTCGAGCCCGCCACGTCCCCGGACATCCGCTCGTCCTGCCGAACGCCTGGGACGCCCCGAGCGCCCGCATCATCGAGGACGCCGGGGCCGCCGCGGTGGCGACCACGAGCGCGGGGCTGGCCTGGGCCCTGGGAGCGGCGGACGGCGACCGGCTGGACCGCGACCGGGCCCTGGGCGCCGTCGCACGCATCGTCGACGCGGTCCGGGTGCCGGTGACCGCCGACATCGAAAGTGGCTACGCACGGGACTCGGCCGGTGTCGGCGACACGATCCGCGCGGTGATCGCGGCGGGCGCGGTCGGCGTGAACATCGAGGACGCGCTGTACGAGGAGGACGCGTTGTACGGGAGCGGCGAGGGCCCGCTCCGGCCGGTCGCCGAGCAGGCGGAACGCCTCGCCGCCGCCCGCGAGGCCGCAGACGAGGCAGGCGCGCCGCTGTTCGTGAACGCCCGGATCGACACCCTCCTCAGGGGCGCGGGAGGAGTGGACCTCACTCTGGAACGGGCAGCCGCCTTCCTCGCCGCGGGCGCCGACGGGATCTTCGTCCCCGGGGTTGTCGACCCGGTGACCGTGAAGGCGCTCGCCGAGGGCATCGACGCCCCGCTCAATGTGATGGCGGGCCCCGGGGCACCTCCGGTCGCCGAACTGGCCGCGCTCGGCGTCGCACGCGTGAGCATCGGATCGGGCATCACCCAGGCCGCGCATGCCCTGGTCCACCGCGCCGCGCGGGAACTGCTGGGCGCGGGGACCTACGAGTCGCTGGCCGGAGGGCTCGACTACGGCGAGCTCAACGCGCTCCTGGGCCGGTGAGGCTGCTGGATGCCTGCGTGGTGTAGAAGCACCCACTCTTGGCTACTGGTGATGATGGGGCATGGTATGAGCGTGACTGCGGCATAGGCCACAGTCCCGTTCATCCCGTGGCCGCGCCTGTTGACCGAGCGTGGGGAGGTCTTGGACCCATGGGTGACACTCTCGTCCCGACGCGGGCCGATGCAGATTCGGTGGATTCGGTCGAGCCGTTTCCGCCTCGGCCGCCGTATGCCCTGGCGCGGCGTCTGATCTGGGAAGATCCTGTGTTGCGACTGCACGTGGCTCTCCGTCCACCGGAGAGACCGACCGCCGCGATCAGCGGCGACGACGGCTGCACGACCGTGGGGCCGATCGAGGTCGTGCCGGCTCACCCCGCTTGCCACGGTGGATCGTTGGCCGTGACGGCGAGCGCCCTCAAGACCTGTCCCGGACTGCTCCGAAAGATCATGGACAGTCGTCCGGGCGGCGCCGACACGGACGATCTCGCCTTCGTCGTGGAGTATTTCGTGCGGCCCCTGGTACGGGTCTTCCGTACCGCGCTGGACAGCTACGGACTGGTGTTCGCCGACCCTCTTGGGCCCGACACGGCCTTCGAACTGCGTACGGACCTGGCGGCCACCGGCCGGGTCCTGGTCATGGACAGCCTGGCCGTCTCCGGGGCCGCCGGTCTGATGACGCGTCGCACGGCCACCCTGCGAGCGGCGCGGGAGTCGGATACCGACCTGGGCGCCCTCACCGCCTGGTCGTCGAGGAGTGCGGCAACCACCGTCCCCAGCACGCTGCATGCCCTGGCGGAGGCCTTCTCACGGGCCAGTCCGGACTCGCGTGCGGACCCGGGTGCGGCGTTCAGGGAGGTTCTCGCGGCGGAGATGCGTTATCTGCGGTCGGACACCGCACGCCTGCTCTCCGCGGACGCGAGCTGGGCCGCATGGGCACACAGCGTGCCGGAGCAGCAGGAGCGCGCCCTCGCGCACCTGCTGGCCAGGCTCCAGGATCGGGCGCGGGAGTGCCGGGTCCTCCCGGACAAGCCGCTGCCTGTGGTCCTGATCGGCCCTCTGACGGATGTTGTCGAGCGGGCCCTGCCCGGTCTGCCGCAGTTATGCCGGGACGTATGGCACGCGGGCGGGGAGACCGTCTTCCTGGCCGAGGGGCCGGGCTGCCCGGCGGCTCGTTACGCGTCGGGCCTCGCCCGGTACGGAGTGCCCGATCCGACGGTGCTGACCCCGCGCTCGGCAGACGGCGCCGGGCCCGCCGCGGCCGCGGCGGCGCTCGCCCGGTGGGATCGGCGAGCGGAAGTCGTCGCCTGCCTCGCGGTGCTGGACCCCACGGCGCGGGCTCCGGTCGGCTGGGAAGCGTTCGCGCACCAGTTCCCGAAAGCCACGCTGCTCGTGATCGGGGATGACGACCGCGCCGGATCCGGTGACGTGCCCATGCCCTCCCTGGAAATGCAGTCGCCGACCACCGCACAGATCAACACGCCTCCCGCTCCGACACTGCCGGCCGCGAGGTCGCTGTCGTCCCTGCGGCTGGATGTGCTGCGGCACAATCCGGCGATCGAACAGCACGCCGTACGGTGGAGTGGCGAGGAGACCCGGCGGTTCGTCGACCACCTGGTCGCGGCCGCCCGGCGCAATGCCGACCGCACCGCCCGCGCCGCCCGGGACACGCTGGGGCGCCGCCTGGTCGGGGCGCCGTCCGACGCCGAGCGGACCGTGCGCCTGATGCATCACATCCTGCAACGCAAACAGTTCAAGCACGGGCCCAGCTCCAACTACCCGCCCGAACTGGCGTTGCGGGAAATGCTCCCCTTCGTCCGGCGCGGCGAACCGGTCCCGATGGCCATGGTGTTCTTCCCCAACAAGTTCGCCCACAGCAAGCTCAAGGCAGTCGGCGACCTTCCCGATCTCGCCGAGCTCGCGATGCTGGTCCGCCTCCTGGAGCTCATGGAGGCCGTTCATCAGGTGTACTCCCCCGGCCTGTTCTTCTTCCTGGCGGCGGACAACCAGCACTACCGCGCCCACTCGCCCGCGAAGCTCGAGGAGGGCATGCTCACCATGAGCAGATACGCGGGAGCCGCAGGACTGTCCGGCAAAGTCGTCGAGATCGTCGCCTACGACGAACTCGCGGAACGGCATCAGGGCACCGCGTTCGTGGCAGCCCACCGGGCCCTGCGGGCCCGTATTCTGGCCGAGTACCGCGCCGCCCTGCGCGGCCTCGACATCACCTTGGGGCCGCTGCGTACGCTCCGCGAGGCGGATATGCGCGACCCGCGGGGCAACTTCGCCGATCTGTTCCGGTCGCTGGTCTTCTCCGTACGGACGCCCGGTACGCCCGGCGCCATGCCCGCCACCGGATCGTGGTGGAGCGAGGTCTACGCCGACCTGTACAACCTGGCCGAGGACTGCGCGACACCCGAAGTCATCGCGGCGCGCAAGGAGGTCCTGACCACCGCGTGGGACGACACCCTCCGGTACGTGGCCACCTGGCACGCCGACGTGCACACCGGCTACCGCTCCAAACTCGTTCCCGGTGGAGTGCAGGTGTCGCTGCGGCCCACGCCCGGCAGAATCGGTCTCAATCTGCTGGGCGGCACCGCCCTGTCGTCCGCGCACGCCACTGGTGCCATCGACACCCGGGGCGTCGTCTCCCGCGAGTTCGCGGTGGCGCTGCGGGACCAGTGCTTCGTCCCCCTGTACTCACCGCTGCTCGGTCCCGGGCAGCCGTTCGCCATGGTCCCGGTGACCGCCACCCAGGCGCGGGGTGACGGGGCCGGGGCCCGTATCGATCCGGCGTTTCTGCGCACCACGCGCCTGCGGCGGAGATGAACCGTGTTCCGGCAGGACCCGCCCGGCGCCGCCGGGTCAGCGCTCGCCGAGTTCGGCCCTGCGCACCTTGCCGCTGCTCCGGCGGGGGACGCTCGCCACGATCTGGCATGTCATGGGCACCTTGGCGTCGGACAGCCGGTCACGGCAGTACGCGTCGACGGCCGCGGTGGTGACCGGATCGGCCGGGTCGGACGGTACGACGAGCGCGTGCACCGCCTGCCCCAGGTACTCGTGCCGTCGTCCGGTGACGACGGCGTCGGCGACGCCGGGCATCTCCAGCAACACCGCCTCGACCTCGGCGGGATAGACGTTCTTCCCGCCCACGTTGATCACGTTGCTCTTGCGGTCCACGAGATAGAGGTAGCCGTCGGCGTCCAGGTGGCCGAGGTCGCCGACGGTGAGGAAACCGTCCCGCTCGGGCAGCCGCGGTCCGTCGCCGAGGTAGCTCGGCTGCCCGACACCCGGTGTCCGCATGAAGACCTCGCCGACCTCACCGGCCGGCAGCTGCCGCCCGCCGTCGTCGTAGATCCGTATCTCGCAGTCGGTCGGACGGCCGACGCTGCCCGGGCGTTTCAGCCACTCGTCGCCCCGGATCACCGTCCTGCCGACCCGCTCCTGGCTGGCGTAGATCTCATACACCCGCCCGGGATCGATCAGCTCCAGCCAGGCCCGCTTGACGTTCTCCGGGCAGGGACCCGCGCCGTGGTGCAGCGTCTCGATACTGGACAGGTCGTAGTCCCTCAGCCCCGGCACATCGAGCAGCATCCGCATCATCGCCGCCACCATCCGTACATAACTGACCCGGTGTTCCCGCACGAGCTTCAGGAACCGCGACGGGACGAACCGCTCCATGATGATGACCCGGTGGTCGAGCGCCAGGCCCTGGTACAGCGCCTGGAACCCTGTGTGGTACGGCGGCAGGACCAGCAGTTGCGTCTGACCGAGCCGCATGCCCTGCGCCTTGTCGTGCCGAGCCTCCCAGGCGCCCGGCCGGTAGGTCCACGGCCGCGGCCGCACGATCACCCGCGGCAGCCCTGTCGTACCGCCGGTCAGCGTGGCGGACCGCGGCGTGCCCTGCCGCGGGAGCGGAGTGTCGCTGTACCGGCGCTCACGCCACCACCCCGGCCGTATATCCGCCCCGTCGACGTCGCCGATCAGTACGTGTTCGCCGATCGCGGCGCCGAGGGCGGCACGCTCGGCCACCGTTCCCTGCGGATCGAGCGGCACCACCAGGCAGCCGAGTTTCCAGGCGGCGACGGTCGCCACCACATGGTCCGGACCGGCCGGCAGGGCCACCGCCACCGTTCTCCGCGAGGTGACACCGCGCTCGGCGAGGCCGCGCGCCGCGGAGTTGGTCAGCCGCTCGAGCTCGGCCCACGTCAGCTTCGACACACCGCCGTTCGGCGCCACCGACAGGACGGCGGTGGCGGCCGGGTGTTCGGCGGCCAGCTGCCCGATGCGTTCGCCGATGGTGACGGTGGGCTCGGTGGACTCCGTGGACTCCTGCTGGGGAGAAGGCATGTACGGTCCTGCCTTTTCGCTGGGTCTCGAACGCCCCGATCGCCTCATGTAGGTTGGCACCATGCCGCGGCGGCGCGACTACCGGCTGTTTCTGATCAGCCAGACGATATCGAATGTCGGATCGTCTTTCACGGCCTTCGGCCTGCCACTCCTGGTGTTCAGACTCACCGGCTCCGCGGTGAACCTCGCGCTCACCACCGTCGCCGGATTCCTGCCCTACATACTGTTCGGCCTGGTGATCGGCGCCTGGGTCGACCGGGTGGACCGGCGCCGCGCGCTGGTCGGCGCGGTGGTGGCCCGGGGGCTGACGATCGCGGTCCTGCCGGTCCTCGGCGGCCTGGACGTGCTGACGGTGTGGGCCGTGTACGCGGTCGCCTTCGTCAACACGTCTCTGGGGATCGTCTCCTCCGCGGTGGAGAGCACGGCGATCCCCAGTCTGGTGTCCCGGGACGAACTGGCGGACGCCAACGGGAAACTGCGCGCCGGTTACGCGGCGGCGCAGGTCACCGGGCCGCTTCTGGCGGGAGCGCTGATCGGCGGCGGGTTACCGGTCACCGGTGTCTTCGCCATCGACGCCGTTTCGTTCTGGCTCGCGGCGGTCCTGCTGCTGAGCATCCGCACCCGCTTCAGCGGCCACCCGCCACGGAAGGAGCGGCGCTCCGTCGCGTCCGACATCGGCACCGGACTGCGGTATGTGCTGGCCGACCCGGTGCTGCGCGGTATCGCCCTGCACGCGGCGCTGTACAACCTGATCGGCTCCACCGTCACTTCCCAGCTCGTCCTGTTCGCCCATCAGCGGCTGGGAGCCGACGACGCGCAGGTCGGCCTGTTGTTCGCCTGCGGGGCTCTGGGCACAGCCGTCGCGCTGTTCGCCTTCAGCCGCCTCGCACGCCGGGTGTCGTTCACGACGGCCACCCTGGGGGTGATGATGTGCTGGAGCGTCCTGGTGCTGGGGCTTTCGGTCAGTACCGATATCCGCCTCGGCGCGGTGTTCTGGGCGTGCGCGGCCGGGCTGCCGTCCGTCTACGCCGTCAGGACGCTGACGCTACGTCAGACCGTCGTTCCCGACCACCTTCTGGGCCGTGTGCAGACGACCGGACAGGTGCTCGCCTGGTCGGCGCAGCCCGTCGGCGCCTTCATCGGCGCCTGGCTCATCAGCGCCACCGGAAGTATCGCGGTGGTGTACGCCGGAACGGCCGTGCTCATGGCCGCCGTCACCGGCTGCTTCTGGCTGGGCCCGCTCGGAAAGGCCGTCTTACGCGAGTGGCCGAGTGACCGAGTGACCGAGTGACCGAGTGACCAGATGATGCCCCGCCGCGCCTCGAAGACAGGAGGAGAATCGTTGAACGAGCCTCATGCGCAGATGTCCGATGTTCCGGCCGAGGTGCTCGGCATGATCAGGTCGGCCGTTCAGGCGCTCCCGCAGGTGTCCGACGCGGTCGCGCTGGACTGGCGGGTCCCGCTGCCCATGCGTGGCCGGCACCTCGCCGATGTGCTGCCCGCACTATCCGGGCGAGAGCCGACGGACACGGCGGAGGGGCCGGGCGCGGACACCGCCGAAGACGCCACCGCGGCGCCCGACGAAGAAACACTGGCCGACGTCGAAAAACCGGCAGAGGACGGAACACCGGCCGAGGGCGGTGCCCGGGAACCCTCCGTCCTCGGCTCAGGCTCACTCGGCCTGCCCGTCGACCACCCTCGTACCTTGCAGGCGGCCCTGGCCAGGGCCGCGGAGGAGGCACCGGAGCGCGGGATCACCTTCCTGACCCGGCAAGGCACCAGTGTCCACGTGACCTACCCCAGGCTCCTCGCCGACGCCGAGCGCGCCCTGGCCGGGTTACGCGCGCTCGGTCTGCGCCCGGGCGACTCGGTCCTTTTCCAGTTCGACGCCAACCACTCCTTCGTGACCGCCTTCTGGGCCTGCGTCCTCGGTGGTTTCCTGCCCGCCCCGATGGCCGTGGTCCCGGACGGGGAACGGGGCTCGGGCAAGCTCCGCAACACCTGGTCGCTGCTCGGCCATCCGCTGATCCTCACCGACCTCGGCGCCGCGGAGTGGGCGGACGCCCTGTCAGGCCAGTGGCGCACAGGTGTCCGGGTGGCCGCCATCGCCGACATCATGGCCGACCGCAGGGACCGGGACTGGTTCGCGGCGAGGCCCGACACTCCCGCGCTCAACCTGCTCACGTCGGGCAGCACCGGACTGCCCAAGTGCGTACGGCACAACCACCACAGCATCGTGGCCCGCACCTGGGGAGACGCCGTGGTGAACCGGCTCACCGAGGACGACGTCACCCTCAACTGGATCGCGATGGATCATGTGATGGGCTCGGTGATGGCACACACCCGGGATGTGTTTCTGGGCTGCGCCCAGGTGAACGTCACCCCCGACATGTTCGCCGCCCGCCCCCTGAACTGGCTCGACTGGATCGACCGCTACCGCGTCACCAACATCTCGGCCCCCAACTTCGCCTTTGCCCTGGTCAACGGGTACGCCGACGAAATCGCCGAAGGCCGGTGGGACCTCAGCTCGCTGCGGGTCGTCTACAACGGCGGCGAGCCGGTGGTCAGCGGCACCGCGCACACCTTTCTCACCCTCCTCGCCCGCCACGGCCTGCGGCCCGACGCCATGATGGTCGTCTGGGGCATGTCGGAAACGGCCTCCGCGGTCACCCACGCCCCGCTGTCGCGCGACGACCGGACCCTCGGCGTGGTCGTGGTCGACCAGGATTCCCTGGGCGGGGATCTGCGGCCCGCGCGGCCGGGCTCCCCCCGGACCGTCACCTTCACCTCGGTCGGCGAGCCGGTGCCCGGGGCCCTGCTGCGCATCGTCGACGCGCACGGGGCGGTGGTGCCACACGGCCGTGTGGGCCGCCTGGAGGTGACCGGCGAGACCATGATGACCGGCTACTTCGGCAACGAGGAGGCAAACGCCGAGGCGTACACCGCCGACGGCTGGTTCCGGACCGGAGACCTGGCCTTCGTATGGGACGGCGGTCTCGTCATCGCCGGGCGGGAACGCGACCTCATCATCGTCAACGGGGCGAACTACTTCTGCCACGAGATCGAGGACGTCGTGACCTCGATCCCGGGCGTCGCACCGTCCTCGGCGGCGGCCTGCGGACTCTTCTCCCCCGACATCGGCACCGACCGCCTGCTGGTCTTCTTCGTACCCGACGTAGCCGATGTACCCGACACCACCGGGCGACCCGAACGGTCCGACGACGACGGCCTCTCACATCAAGCGGACCTCGTCCGCGCCATCACGACCGGCGTCGCCGCGCGGACCGGCCTCGCTCCGTACCGTGTCGTGCCGCTGGCCGCCGAGGAGTTCCCGCGCACCGTGTCGGGCAAGATCCAGCGCGGACAGCTCCTGGCGTCCTACACCGACGGCTCCTTCGACGAGCGCCTTCGCCGACTGGAAGTCGTCGAGGAGGGCCCGCACACCGTGCCGCCCTGGTTCTTCGCCCCGGTGTGGGAAGAGGCCCCGCTGCGCGCTGCCGCGCCCCCGGCGAAGTCCGCCAACCCCCTCGTGGTGTTTGCCGACGACCACGAGGACGGCCTCCTGGCCGGGGCCACGGCGGCGCGGACACCCGGCCCGGTGATCGTCGTCCGCCCGGCGGACGGGCCCCACGGCCTGCGCGAGGAGACGGACGGCTATCGGCTGGCCCCCGAGGACGAAGCCGGCTACCGGGCGCTGCTGGCGGCCGTCGCGCGCGAACACCCGGAAGTCGACGGGATCGTCCACGCCTGGTCGCTCACCGGTGACGTCCCGGAGGACGTCCCCGAGGGCCTGCGCCGTGGGGCGCTGTCCGTCGCGAGGCTGGTCCGAGCGCTGGCCGACAGCCCGTGGCCGACCGCCCCGCTCCTGGTGGCAACCCGGCTCCCCATCGCTCCGGAGGGGGCTTCGCCCGCGCCGGCGGCCCCGGGAGCGCTCGCCAACGGAGCGCTCACCGGGCTGGTGAGGAGCGTGGCGACCGAGCGTGGAGAGGGGGTGACCCGTCTGATCGACGTGGCCGACGACACCGGACGCGCGGCCCTGATCACGGGCATCCGCGCCGAACTCACCTCCTCCGGGGAGACGCTGACGCGCTACGCCGCCGGGCCGCGCCTGGCCGCCCGGCTCCAGCCGATCGCCGTGCCGGCCCTCTCCCGCCCCGCCGACGCGTTCCGCGAAGGCGCCATGTACGCCATCACCGGCGGCCTCGGCGGCATCGGCCAGGAGATCGCACACCACCTGGCGACCGCGTACGGCGCCAAAGTCCTGCTGCTCGGCCGCCAGGACGCCGCCGAGGCGCCCGTTCCCTCCCCGCTGCCGCCGGAGAGCAAGGGCGAGATCCGCTACGAGCGCGCCGACGTGACCGACGCCGACGCGCTCGGCGACGCGGTGGCCAGGGCCGAGCGGGCATGGCGGCAGCCGCTGGCGGGAGTACTCCACCTGGCCGGGCGGTCCCTGCGCCACCAATGGGACGACATCACCGCGCATGTGGTGGCACGCGCACCGTCCGAGGAGTACGAGCAGACCCTCGCGCCCAAGACGGCGGGCACGCTCGCGGCGGCACATCTGCTGGACGACCGGCCGGACACCTGTCTCCTGCTCTTCTCCTCGGTGAACGGCTACTTCGGCGGCACGGGCTTCGGCGCCTACGCCGCGGCCAGCAGTTTCCAGGACGCCTTCGCCACCTACTGGGCCGCCACCAGGGGCCGTGATGTGCGGTCGCTCGCCTGGAGCCAGTGGAGCGGTGTCGGCATGAACGCCGACGGGCCGATGACGGCAGCCGCGGCGGCCCGCGGATTCCGCCCGATCACACCGGCACAGGGCCTCGGCTCGCTGCTCCTGGCCTGCGCCGGCGCCGAACGTCACCTGCTGATCGGCCTGGACGCGCACAACCCGGACATCGGCCCGCTGCTGGCCGACACGGCGACCCGGCGGGCCGTTCTCCTCGGATACACAGGCGGGGCGCGGGCCGAAGACGTGCTGAAGGCCGCGACAGGTGTCGCCGGTGGCGGTGTGCCCGTCCATGTCGCCTCCGTACCGGCCCTGCCGCACACCCCGGCCGGAGAGATCGACGGCACCGCCCTGGCGCGCCTGGCGATCGGCAGCCGTGATCCCTCACGGACCCAGCCGCCGAAGGCGGGTCTTGAGACCGATATCGCCCGTGTCGTCTGCGACGTGCTGGGGCGTGGGTTCATCGGCCGGGAGGAGAGCTTCTTCGAAGTCGGCGGAAACTCGTTGTTCGCCGCACGGCTGCAGCACGAGGTCGCCCGGCGGCTGGAGCGCAGGCTGCCGCTGCGCGCGCTGTACCGACATCCGACGGTACGGGCTCTCGCCACCGCCCTGCGGGGGCAGGAGGGCTGACGCCGGAGCATCGGTGCCACGGCCCCGGCCCCGACCCCGGCTACCGGCAACGCCCCGGTCAGCCCGTGAGCCGGTCAGCCGGTCAGAATCCTGCTGAGTTCCGCGGCCGCGTCGGCGCCCAGGACCGTGAAGTGGTCGCCCGGTACCCGGCGCACCTCCACCCCGCCGTCGGCCAGAGCACCCCAGCCACCCGCCGGACCGGCCTGCGGCCGTCCCGGGCGCCGCGGCCGAAGCAGCAGGAGCGGTCCGGGGAAACGGGTGGGCCGGTGCCGCTCGGCGGCCCGTGCCGCCGCGTCGAAGACGCGCCAGTACCGGGCGATCTCCTCGTCGTCGATCTCCTGCAGCGGCACGCCGATCTCCCGCAGCCGGCTGACGATCCATCCGAGCGGGTCGTTGTCCTGGGTGCCGGCGGACCGCTGCGGTGTCGGCGGAGCCGACAGTCCTCGCTCTCGGACGAACGTGGCGACGAACTCGGCCGCCCTGTGCCCGGCCGTGGCCGCTTCGACCACCGGATAGCTGTCGATCAGCACCGGCGGCTCGACGCGCAGTCCTTCCCGAACGAGCTCGCACGCGACCCCGAACGCGACAACACCACCGAACGACCAGCCGGCCAGCCGATACGGTCCGCTCGGCCACACGCGTCGGACGACCGCCGCCTGACGGGCGGCCAGGCGCGCCAGCTCGTCCTCGGGGCTGGTGCCTTCGTCCAGGCCGGGGGCCCGCAGCCCGTACACGGCAGGCCCCGGCGGAAGGTGCCGGACCAGGTCCCGGTAGCGCAGGACTCCGCCGCCCAGCGGTGCGAAGAGGAACAGCGGCGGCTGGTCGCCGGTACCCGCGCGGAGCCGTACGACACCGTCGGGGGCCGGATCCGGGGACCGGTCCGCGCGCAGCGATCCGGCGAGCTGCTCGACCGTCGGCTCCCGCAGGAAAGCGGCCAGGGAGGGACGGCGGCCGAACGCGGTCTCGACGCGGGCCATCAGCTGTGCGGCGAGGATCGAGTGGCCGCCCAGCGCGAAGAAGTCGTCCGTCACGCCCAACGACGACACGCCGAGCAGCCGCTCCGCCAACTCCGTCAGGACGCGCTCGGTGTCGTCGCGCGGAGACACCGCGCCACGCTGTTCCGGCCGGTCGCCCGGCGCGGGCAGGCGCCGACGGTCGGTCTTGCCGTTGGGTGACAGTGGCAGCTCGTCGAGGAACACCACGGACGAGGGCACCATGGGCAGCGGCAGTCGGTGGCGCAGAAACGCGAGGAGGTCATCTGCGAGCCGGTCGGGGCTGGGGTACCTCTCCTCGGGGCCTCCGTACTCTTCCCCGAGCAGCCGGCCGGCCTCGCACTCCCGGCCCGAGTCGGTGCTCGGCCCGTCACACCCGGCGGTCCCACGCGGTCCGGCGGGCTCACGCGGTCCAGTGGCCTCACGCGAGGCGTGCGAGGCATGGACCACGCGCAGCCCGTCGGCAGCCGCCTGGCCGGTGTTGTCGTCCACGGCCACCGTGTAGCCGTGCGACCGCAGCAGTTCGAGCACGCCGGCCAGCCGACCGTCGGCATCGTCCACCTCGATCACGATCCGCCGGATCAGTGGCCAGTGCCCGTCGGCGATGCCGGCCAGCACATCCAGTTCGCCACGCTCGACATCGATCTTGAGCAGATCGATCCGGGCGATCCCCTGCTCCTCGATGACGCTCGACAAGGTGATGACGGGGCGGGTCATCCGCGTCACGTCGAGCCGCGCGTCGAGAATGTCCTGCACATCCCGTCCCGACACAGCCGGCCCGAGATCCTTCGACGCGATCGTACGCACCCGCTGCCGGTCGAGCCGGGAGTCGGCGTATCGGCCGGAGAGCATGGAGACACCGGGGTAGAAGGTGAACTCCGCGGTCCCCGGCCGGTCACCGAGCGCCGTGTCGAACACCCGCGCGTCGATGCCGTGGAGCTCGGCGTTGAGGCGCAGGATGTCGCACACCTCGGGCACGGGTTCAAAGGCGTACACCAGCGGATCGCGGCAGTCACGGTGCGCGAAGAGGCTGAACAGACCGATGTTGGCGCCGACGTCGAAGACCACCGCACGGTCCGGCAGCCGGACACCGGGCGGGGCATACGTACGGGCCGTGAAGATCTCGCCGTACATGAAGGCGGTCTCTCCGCCATGCCGGTGGAACACCGGCGTACCGTCCGGCAGCACGGTCCTGTGCTGCCTCACGGCACGGCCGGTGCGGTCCATGCTCGCCAGGCGCCGCGGCACGCCCGCCCGCCGCGGCTCGGGGACGGCGTAGGCCACCAGCCGCGGGCCGCCGGGGGTGTCCGCACACAGCGCCACGGCCGCGGCCTCCACCGCCGGGTGGGCGGTGAGCGCCGCCTCGATCTCGCCGAGTTCCATCCGGACTCCGCGCAGCTTGACCTGGTCGTCGCGGCGGCCCAGGAACTCCAGTGCCCCGTCGGGGCGGTGGCGCGCCCGGTCACCCGTCCGGAACAGCCGTCGGCCGGGGCCGGGGCGGAACGGGTCGGGCGGAAAACGGAGTTCGGTCAGGGGGTCGCGCCCGAGATAGCCACGGCCTACGCCGACACCGCCGATGCACAGCTCGCCCGGTACCCCCGCCGGCACCGGCTGCAGATGCCTGTCGACCACATAGAGCTGGGTGTTGGCGATCGGGCGGCCGATGGGCACGGTGTCCGGACGGGGGCCGCGCCGGCACCACCAGAAGGCCACATCGACCGCGGCCTCCGCCGGGCCGTACAGGTTGTACAGGTCGGCGGCGATCCTGCGCCGACACCGCTCCTGCAACCCGGGGTCCAGCGCCTCCCCGCTGCACAGCACCCGGCGCAGGGACACGGTGGCCTCCTCGACCCCGGGCCGGGCCAGAAACAGGTGGAGCATCGACGGTACGAAGTGCACCGTGGTGATCCGCTGCTCCCGGATGACCCGGGCGAGGTAGTCCGGATCGCGATGTCCGCCGGGCTCGGCCAGCACCAGCCGGGCCCCGGAGATCAGCGGCCAGAAGAACTCCCAGACACAGACGTCGAAGGTGACCGGCGTCTTCTGCAGAACGGCGTCCCCCGCGTCGAGCGGGAACTGGGCCTGCATCCAGCGCAGCCGGTTGACGATGCCCTCGTGGGTGTTGACGGCCCCGTTCGGCTTTCCGGTGGACCCGGAGGTGTACAGCACATACGCCATCCGGCGCGGCTCGACCGGCGCCCGAGGCGCCGGTGGCGCCGGTGGCCGCGGCTCCTCGGCCCGGACCGCGTCGACGACCACCACCGGCAGGTCCACGGGCAGTTCCACGGGCAGTCGACGACGCAGCGACTCGGAGGTGACCAGGACGGCGGGGGACGCGTCGCCGAGGAGCGCGGCGAGGCGTCCCGGCGGGTCGTCCGGACTCAGCGGCATGAAGGCGGCCCCGGACTTCAGCGTCGCCAGGAGCGCCGTGACGAGGTCGAAGGACCGCTCCAGGCAGACGGCCACGATGCGCTCGGCACCGGCGCCCAGGTCCCGCAGCTGCGCGGCGAGGTGATCGGCGCCGGCGTCGAGTGCGGAGTAACTGAGCGTACGGTCGCCGAAGACGACGGCCGGCGCGTCCGGGGAGCGGCGTACCTGCTCCTCCACCAGTTCGTGGAGCGCGGCGAACCCGCCGAGGTCGATATCGGTGTCGTTGAACGTCACAAGCAGTTCGTGCCGCTCCTCGGGTTCCAGAAGCTCCAGCCGGGACACCGGCCGCTCCGGGTCGGCGACGGCCGCACCGAGCAGATTCACCAGGTGCCGGGCCATACGGGCGACGGTCTTCTCGTCGAACAGGTCGGCCGCGTAGGTGAGCAGGCAGCGGGTCCGGTCCGCCTCGATACGCATATGCAGTTCCAGGTCGAACCGTGTGGCCGCGTTGGACAGGCCGAACGGCTCGGCGCGCACCGGCCCCAGGCCGATGGCGGGCACACGGTCGTCATGGAGGACCAGGGCCACCTGGGCCAGTGGGTTACGACTGGCGTCCTGCTCCACGGGGAGTTCGGCCACCAGCCGTTCAAAGGGCACGTTCCGGTGCTCATGCGCCTCCAGGAACGTGTCGCGCACACGGTGCAGCAGCTCACGGAAGGACGGATCGCCGCCGAGGTCGATCCGCATGACGACGGTATCGGCGAAGAATCCGACCAGCTGTTCCAGCTCCGACCGGGTCCGGTTGTCGACGGGCGTGGCGACGCACACATCGTCCTGGTCGCAGTAGCGGGCGAGCAGCGCGGCCCAGGCCGCGAGCATGACGAGGTACGGTGTGCCGTCCTCGTCCTCGCCGGACCGCGCCATCGCCCGGGTCAGGTCCTGGGGCAGGTTGAAGGAGTACCTTCCGCCGGTCAGGCTCTGCACTGGCGGGCGCGGTCGGTCCGTGGGCAGGTCGAGCGGTGTCAGTCCGGCCAGCAGACGCCGCCAGTGGGCGATCTCCCGCTCGGCGTCGGCACCCTGAGCCCGCTGCCGCTGCCAGGTGGCGTAGTCGGCGTACTGAAGTGGCGGTTCGGGCAGATCCGGCGATACCCCTTGGACAAAGGCGGTGTACAGGGCGGCGATCTCGCGGGCGATCAGGTTGAGGGAGACCGCGTCGCACACCGAGTGATGTATGTGCAGGACGAGCGCGTGCAGCCGCAGGGTGAAACGGAAGAGCGTGGCCCGCAGCAGCGGGCCGGACGCCAGCGGGAAGCCTTCTTCGACACGCTCCCGGGCCAGACGGACCACCGTATCGGTGATGTCCTCGTCAGTGATGTCTTCGTCGGCGGCCTGGGCCGCCCCCACCACCGGAAGAGCGATTGGTGTGGCCGACGTGGCCGACGCGACCGACTGCCAGGGGCGCCCGGACGTGTCCAGCGGGAAGGACGTCCGCAGGACCTCGTGGCGACGGACGAGTTCGTCGAGCGCGCGCCGGAGCACCACCGGATCGAGGTCGCCGACGAGCCGGAACCCGGTGCCCATGACATAGGCCGTGGTACCCGGCACCAACTGATCCAGGAACCACAGCCGTTCCTGGCCGAAGGAGAGCGGTGGCATGGCGGGCCGGGAGATGCCGGTGCGTTCGCCGCCCGCCGCTTTCGGCGCGGCCGGCAGCGCCGCCGCCAGCTTCTCGGCGGTGCGGTGCTGGAACAGCAGGCGCAGCGGCACCTCCAGGTCGAGCCGCCGGCGCAGCCGGGCGGCGACCCGGGTGGCACGCAGCGAACTGCCGCCGACATGGAAAAAGTTGTCGCCGGGGCGGATGCCGGTGACGTCGAGCACCTCCTGCCAGACGTCCAGCACCAGACGCTCCGCTGGGGTCAGCGGCCGCGCGACGGAGTCCGGCGCGGACACGGCCGTATCCGGCCGATCATCGAGGCGGCGTACGCGCGGTACGGAAGTGGCCGCCCCGCCCGATGGTGCCGCCACGCCTGACAGGGGCTGATCGGGGGACGCGACCATCGCGCCGAGAACCCTCTCGATCCGGCTCACCAGCGCCGCGATCGTGTCCCGGTCGTAGAGATCCGTGGCGTAGGCGGCCTTGCCCGAGACACCGCCATCATCCCGCTGCCACATATGCAGTTCGAGGTCGAAACGGATCGACCGCGACGAAACGCCGACCGGTTTCGCGAACACCCCCGGCTCGGTGAACCGCGCCCCCGGCGGTACGTCCTCGAACTGGAACACGACCTGGATGAGCGGATTGCGGGAGAGATCACGGTCGATGTCCAGCCCCGCGACGATCTGCTCAAACGGAAGCTCACCGTTTCCGAGCGCCCCGAGCACCGCAGACCGCACCCGCTTGAGCGCGGTCAGGGCGGGCGGGCCGCCACGGAAGTCGATGCGGAGCGGCAGCGTGTTGACGAACATGCCGATCAGCTCAGGGTGGTCGAACCGTCCCCGGCTCATCACCGGTACGCCGATGATCAGGTCGTCGGTGCCGCTGGACTGCGCCACGGCCCCGGCGAACGCCGTCAGCATCGTCATGAACATCGTCGTGCGGCCCTGCCGCGACAGTTCATGGGCTCCCTTCACCAGGGAATCCGGGAGTGAGAAGGCGTACGTCTCGCCTCGGAACCCCCGCGTCGGAGGGCGGGGCCGGTCGCCGGGCACCTCCAGCACCGCCGGGGCGCCGATCAGCGAATCCCACCAGTAGTGGAGTCGGCTCCGACGCTTCTCCTCGGTCAGTTCCTCACGTTGTCGGCGGGCGAAGTCCCAGTACTGGGTGGTGAGTTCGGGCATCGGCGCGGCGTCACCCGCGAGATGGCCGGCGTACCGTTCGGCGAGTTCGGGGGCGAAGACGCGGTCCAGGGACCACCGGTCGGCCACGATGTGATGGAACACCACATGTAACAGGTGCTCGGTCTCGTCCAGACGTGTGAGCCGGGCGCGGACGGGGAGGTCATGGGCGAGGTCGAACGGGCGCCGAGCGAGCTCGAGGTTGAGTCGTGACACTTCTGCCTGCCGCTGTGACCTCGGCAGCCCGCTCACGTCGGCCGCTTCGAAGGTCCAGCGGGACTGCGGCGGATCGACGATCAACTCGGGGCGGTCGTCGCGCTCGACGATCCTCGTACGCAGGATGGCGTGCCGGCGCACCACATCGGCGAACGCGTTCTCCAGCGCCTGTCGCCGCAGCGCCCCGCACAGCCGGTAGCCGCGCGACATGTTGTAGAAGGGGCTGTCCGGTTGGAGCCGGCAGAGGAACCACAGTGCTTCCTGGCTGAACGACAGTGGCCGCTGGTCCATTCCCACATCGTAGGCCGCCGACTACAGGACGCGGGATGCGTGGCATTACGAGAGGCCGAGGCCGTGTGATTAGCTGGGCCGGTGGCTACGTTCGCATTCGACACACCCTGCCTGGGCAGAGTTCGTCGGCCCCACGCGCACCATCGCCTGTTCTGTCTTCCCTTTCCGGGCGCCGCCGCCTCGGCGTTCCTGCCCTGGGCGGATGTGCTGCCACTGGACGTCGAGCTGTGGGCGGTGCAACTGCCGGGACGCGAGGACCGCTTCGTGGAGCCTCCGCAGACCTGCTTGGAAACGCTGGTCGACGAACTCGCCGACGCGATCGCACCGCACACGGCCGACACGCCGTTCGCACTGTTCGGCCACAGTGGCGGGGCTCTGCTCGCCTTCGAGCTCGCCCGGGCGTTGCGAGAGCGAGGACAGCCCGCGCCGACCCGCTTGTTCCTCAGCGCGGAGCCTCCCCCAGATGTGCCGCGCTCTGCCACCAAGCTCCACACCCTCGACGATGCGGAGCTCGTACAGCAGCTCCGGGCCCGGGGCGGTACTCCGCCGGAGATCGCCGAGAACGAGGAGCTGGTGGAATTGCTGCTCCCGGTGCTGCGGGCGGACTTCACGTGGTACGAGACATACGAATATCAGCCCGGGCCACAACTCGAGAGCCCGGTCACGGCGTTCGTCGGCCACGACGACCCGATCGTCGGCGCCGAGGCATTGTCAGGGTGGCGTTCCCACACGACCGGGTCTTTCGAGACCAGAGGTGTCACGGGAGGCCACTTCTTCGTACAGGACGCCATGGAGGAGATCGTTTCCCATGTGGTACGGGCACTGCGGCCGCTTTCTTAGCAGTCCACAGCGGGAGGAAGGGCCTCGATGCAGGACAGCCCCTATGAGTGCGTGCTCGACATCGTGCGTCGAGTCCTGCGCGTCGACACCCTCGACGTGCGCAAGGACTTCTTCGATCTGGCAGCGACCTCTCTGTCCATCATGCAGATCGTGAGTCTGGTCAAGCAGGAGTGCGGTGCGCCGGTGTCCATCACGGAGGCCTTTGACGCGTGTGACATCGACTCGTTCGCGAGAATGGCGGCAGAACGGTGCGGGGGCCGATAGATGATCCACACACTCGGCCCAAGTGGTCCGGTCCGGAAGTCCTTCGGGGGTTGACGGCGGAGGCAGGGGTGTTGTCCCGTCACACGAGACCTCGCCTCTGTCTCACCTGACCTTGTTCCGTTCGCATTCCGGGAACAAGGTCAGGTGAGCCTGCCCAGCCCGGCGCCGAGCGAGTGGGGTCCGAAGCTCAGTTCCTCGTCGGCGCCGGGGTCTCCGCCGGCCCGGCCAGGTGCTCGGGTTCGAGTACGAAGACTGGGATCACGCGGCTGGTCTTCTCCTGGTACTCGGCGTACGGCGGATACGCGGCGACCGCGCGCTGCCACCACAGGGCCTTCTCGTCCCCGGTGAGCTCACGGGCGGTCAAGCCCTGGCATTTGGGGCCGTCCTGGAGATCCACCTGCGGGTCGGCCTTGAGGTTGAAGTACCAGACCGGGTGGTGCGGGAAGCCGCCCTTCGAGGCCACCGCCGCGTACCGCCCCTCGTGCTCCACGCGCATCAGCGGAATCTTGCGGATCCTGCCGGTCTTCGCGCCGCGCATCGTGACGATGACGACCGGCAGGCCGGTGTCCCAGAGCGTTGTGCCCTGTGTGCCACCCGAACTCTCATACAGCTCGACCTGTTCGCGCACCCACTCCGCCGGACTCGGCTCGTACTCGCCCTCGAGAGGCATCGCATTCACCCCATTGTCGTGTAGGGATTATGTCGGGACAGTCCAGCACAAACCTCACGCACAGGGGAGACCGCCGCTCCCGCTCTGCCGACAGGCCAGAGCCTGCCGTACCCATGGCGGGCGGCATGCTCCGCCGGGCGCTCGCCGGTCGGCGTGAACGGGCGGCCGCACTTCGCTCCTATCGACGCGCGCACGGCTACCTGGCGCCCCGCCAGGACGCCGTGCGTGACGCCCACTGAGCGGCCCACCCCGGCTCCGGCGGCGAGGGGCAGCTCCACCGTTCCCCCTCCCCTGCCCTGCAATGCCGCAACCGACATCGGGCTCACGGGGTCACCGCCGGCATGGCCCACACACGTTTGCCCCATGGACGTGTGCCGGACCCGCCGTCTCGAAGAGCCACCACCGTCGCGACACCGATGAGCGCCCTTACCCGGGGTACAACCCTTCCACCGCGGGAAGAACTCACCGACCCCACCGCCCGTCCTGCCTGCACGAGACCCGGAACCAGCACATGACAGCGGAGCCGCCACGCCATGAGCACACCCCCGGACCACATAGCGCCGTCTTGGCCGTACTGCGCACACGGCGCAGACGCTGCGGCCGATCCCGTCGGCTGTCGCGGCAGCCGCGTGCCCGGCCACACCGCGTGCCTTGCCCACCTGTCCTATACGGACCGCGACGCCTACCTGGTGGGGCTCGCCCCCGGCGCCGACATCGACCACCGCGGCACCCCTTTCACCGAAGACCTGCTTCGACAGCTTCTGAGGGCGCTCAGCGACCCCATCACAAGAAAACCTCAGATGGGCACTGCCAAGTTCAGCGAGGCGCGGTTCACCGGCAATGCCGAATTCGATAAGGCACAGTTCTCCGGCAACGCGGAATTCAACGAGGCGCAGTTCACCGGCTACGCCGTATTCCATGGTGCGCAGTTCTCCGGCAACGCCCAGTTTCACAGGGCGAAGTTCTCCGACTACGCCGGTTTCCGCATGGTGCAGTTCACCGGCTACGCCGAATTCGGCAGGGCCGAGTTCCACGACAACGCCGAATTCGATGAGGCGCGGTTCCCCGGCAACGCCGGATTCGACGGAGCGCAGTTCTCCGGCCACATCCGATTCGGCTCAGCGCGGTTCTCCGGCCACGCCGGATTCGACGGGGCGCAGTTCTCCGGCGGCGCCGTATTCGGCGAGGCGCAGTTCTCCGGCCGTGCCCGGTTCCGCAGGGCGCGGTTCTCCGGTCACGCCGGTTTCGACGAGGCACAGTTCTACGGCGACACCGAATTCGGCGGGGCGCAGTTCTTCAGCGGCGCCGGGTTCGGCAGGGCGCGGTTCGTGGTGGCTCCGGAGTTAGGGCCATTCGTGTGCGCGGGAGTGGTGGACCTGTCCAGGGCCGTGTTCGAGGACCCGGTGACGCTGGAGATCGCGGCGCGTAAGGTGCTCTGCAAGCGGACGCGGTGGGAGTCGACGGCGACGGTGCGCCTGCGCTACGCCACGGCAGACTTCGAGGATGCGGTGTTGTCGGCGCCGGTGGCGGTCACCGCGCACCCCACCTGTTTCGCCGCCGGGGATGACGTCGTGGAAAAGAGCTTGCTGCCACACAGCTGCGACGAGGTGCGGGTGACCTCGGTACAGGGGGTGGATGCCGCCCATCTGGTACTGATCGACACCGACCTGACCGACTGCCTGTTCTTCGGGGCCTTCCACCTCGACCAGATCCATCTGGAGGGCCACACCGTCTTCGCGCCCACGCCCACCGGCTGGCACCGCCGCGGAATCCGCCCGACGCGGTGGACACGCCGACGCACGCTGGCCGAGGAACACCACTGCCGCCCAGCGATCACCGCCGGAGACGACCCCCGCCAGTGGCGTCCGCGCCCGGACCACGCCCGCGGCTCCACCCCCAAGCCCCAGGACGTCGCCGCCCTTTACCGGCAACTCCGCAAAGCCCTCGAAGACGGCAAGAACGAGCCCGGTGCCGCCGACTTCTACTACGGCGAATGCGAGATGCGCCGCCACGACCACACCGCCACCCCGAAGGGCGAACGCCGCGTTCTGTGGGGTTACTGGCTGCTGTCCGGCTACGGTCTGCGCGCCTCCCGCGCCTTCACCTGGTTGCTCGCCGCGATGTCGCTGACCGTACTGCTCCTCATGGGCGTCGGCCTGCCCACCCATGACCCCGACCCCGCCACCACCGGAACCCTCCACGGCAACCGGATCAGCCTCAGCACCAGTACCCCCGACCCCGCGGCGCTGCACGGCACATGGTCACAGCGCATGACCTGGGCCCGCGCGGAGAAAGCCACCCGTGCTGCCGTGAACTCGGTGATCTTCCGCTCCTCCGGACAGAACCTCACCTCCGCAGGCACCTACATCGAGATGGTCTCCCGCCTCCTCGAACCCACCCTCATCGCCCTCGGCGCCCTCGCCGTCCGCGGCCGCATCAAACGCTGACCCGCCCCGCCCAAGCTTCACCCGCTCAGGCCGCTCAGCCCGCTCAGGCCGTCACGAGTTGGACCAGGAGCGGGTGGACAGCACCAGCAAGTAGCCATCCGGGTCCTGAATGGTCACGCCCCAGGTGTCCCAGTAGGGGTTGTGCGCCGGTACTCGCTTGCCGCCGTGTTGTTCGAGCCTCTCGACCAGGGAGTCCGGCACCGGTTCGCCGAGGTAGATCACCAAAAGGTCCTCGGGCGTCGGCCGCGGGGCCACCGGGGCGTGGGGGTCGCGGGTGAGTTCAAGGTGCCAGGCGGCCTGCGGCCAGCCGGCCATCAGGAGCGAATGGTCACCAGGGGTGCCATCCGACACATGCCGGTACAGGACGTCGAGGCCGAGGCCGGAGACCCAGAACCTCTCCGCCGTTTGTAGATCATGTGACGGGCGGGCGATGCGCACATGCGCGGTGGCGGTGGTGTTGGCCGACATCCTGTCGCCTCCTGTTGGTGCTGTTCTGTGGTGAGAAGAGTACGGGCAGCGCACCTGAACAAGTCCGCGCGGAGGTCAATACACGTAGCGACTCACGGTCTCCGAGTGGATGACGAGACGAACCGGGTCTGCGGGGCTGGATCGTGCCGGAGCACCGTCCGCCCGAGCCGCTTCGCGCCCGCGAGACGGTCGTCGTGCGCGGCCCTGCGACGTTCATCTTTGTCGACGAGGTCGACACCGGGGCCGAACCCATCGCGTGCGGCGACACTCCAGGGAGAATTCAGCCGACGAGCTCGGTGTCGAGCCAGTCGAAGGTGCGCTGGTGGAACAGGGAGAGCGCGCCCTCGTGGCAGTGCTCGCCCGCGCCTTCGTCCTCACGGAAGGAGATCAGTTCCTTCTGGCAGGTCAGCTCGTCGAACAGACGCCGCGGCTGCCCCTGGAAGAACTGGTCGTTCTCGGCTTCGAGTACGAGTGTCGGGCAGGTGATGTGGTCGGCGATACCCGCCATGGTGTACGCCTCGGTTGCCTGGACCAGCTCGTCGATGTCGGACACACCCAAGGTCCACCGGCCGTTGCGCACCAGCCATCGCACCTTGGTGTTCTGCGCCATCAGCGCCTCCATACCGCCGGGCATCGAAGCGGCTCGGCCGGCGGTTGCGGCGATGACTTCGTGGAAGTCGTAGACGCCGTCGTGCAGCACGCACGCGGCGATGCGGTGCTCGAAGGCGGCCGCCCTCGCGGCGAGGCAGCCGCCGAGGCTCGTGCCGACAAGCACGAGTCGCCCGGCGTCCACCTCGGGCACGGTGAGCGCGAAGTCGACGGCGGGGGTGACCACGGCCTCCCAGTCCGGCCGGAAGTGCAGGCCCTGGTCGCGGACGGTGCTGCCCTGGCCGGGGCCGTCGAACGCGATGACGTTGTAGCCGCGCCGCAGCGCGCCTGCGGCCAGTGCCAGGTAGTTCTCTTCGAGGGTGGAGTCGTAGCCGCCGTTGAACCCGTGCGGGGCGTTGATCTCCGCGAACTCGAGCGTTGCCTGCCAGGACGCCATCTGGAAGAAGCGCTGGAGATCGACCTCGGGGACGAGGGTTTCGTATTGCTCGCGGGCTGCGTCGTAGGGGCGGGGAAGCGTGACAACGAGCCGTACCGCTGCACCCTGCGTAACGGAGACCCTGATTTCACGCGCAGGGAAGTGTCGATTGAAAGTGGTCCCGGTGGGACGGCCGACTCGCCGCGGAGCGAAGGGAAATCGATTGATCAGCCGATCAGAGCCTCGGTGATCTGGCGGGTGGTCTGCGCGGCGACGCGTGGGTTGACGGCGGCGTAGGAGGTGTAGGCGTTCAGGCCGGTGGCAAGGGCCCAGCCGCGGCCCCGGGTCCAGGTGGCGTCGTCGACGCCGAGCGCGGCACGGAAGGCGGCCCGGCTCCCGGCAGACATCAGAGTGAAGGCGATGGTCAGGTCACAGGCCGGGTCGCCGATGCCGAGCCCGCCGAAGTCGATGACCGCGCTGAGGCCGCCGTCGACGGTCAGCAGGTTGCCGGTGTGGAAGTCGCCGTGGAACCAGACCGGAGGGCGATCCCAGCCGGGGGCGTTCAGCGCCGCGTCCCACAGCGCGGTCATGGCCGCGGCCTCGAACGTACCGTCGACCTCCCCGATAGCGGCCCGCGTCGCGCGATCCCGGTCGGCCAGCGGCCGACCGGTGAGGTCCTCGCGGGCGTTCTCGAGCGGGAAGTCCTCGGGCACGAATTCCTGAAGGGCGATGAGGAATTCCGCCAGTTGGACGGCAGCCCGGGACGAGTCGGCCAGGGCCTCGGCAGTCGCCACCTCGCCGTCCAGCCAGCGGGACACCGCCCATGGCCATGGATAGTCGAAGTCGGGCTCACCCACCCCCACCGGTACCGGCATGGCCAAGGGCAGGTGCGGGGCCAGCCTGGGAAGCCACTCGAACTCCTTCATGGCCTGTCTGATGGCTCCCGCATGGCGGGGCAGCCGGACGGACAGGTCCTCCCCCAGCCGGTAGATCACATGGTCCGAACCGGCCGGATCGAGTAGTTCGAGAGGCAGCTCGGCCCACTGCGGGAACTGCGCATCGACCAGGCGTCTGGCCAGTGCGGCATCGATCGCGGGGCGCGGGTCCGCGGTTCTCCCGATTGCCAAGAGCAACTCCTGCGGTGGGCCCGCTCCATACAGCGGCGGGCAGTCGGAGCCATCACAGCGCCCCGCCGACTCGTCTGTCGGTTGGATTTCTCGACCGGCCGCCCGCCGCGACCCGGACTCCACGCGGTGTCCTCAGATACGCGGTGTCCTCAGATCACGCGGAAGAGGTCGGCGGCGGCGTGGACATCGGTGAGGTCCTCGATGGAGCGGAGGTTGTCGCACAGGGCCTCCAGGACCGAGCCGGCTTCGGCGGTGCGCGGGGCGCCGATGGCCACGCCGAAGACCCGGAAGCCCAACCGGTGCTTGGCGTCGTTCCAGCCGCGCATCCATTCCTCCGTGACGCCGCATTCGTCGTCGGTGATCATCACGATGTCGCCGCGCGTGCGGGCGGCGTCGTTGAACTCCTCCTCCAGCAGTGCGCCGGCCGCTGTCAGCGGCGACTGGTAGCTGGTGCCGCCGCCGAGGAAGGTCTCCGCGAAGTCGAGGATCCGGTCGATGCCGGCGGGCCGGCCCGCCGGAAAGCGGAAGACCTGGATCTTGTCCGCGGCGGAGAACAGGATGCCGACGAAGTCACGCCCCGCGTGGCGGGCCTGATCCAGCAGCGCCAGGGCGCACGCCTTGGCCCACGCCTCCCGGGTGACTCCGCCGGGCCCTGTCTCGTACATGGAGTGCGAGGTGTCCACGCACGCGATGATGGCACCCTGGCCGGTGGTCTGCTCCCCCTGGCTGTCGTAGAGCATCAGCTCCCCGGCGGCATAGCGCACGGCGAACACCGCGCGCAGTTCGGGCAGGCCGAGGTTGGCCAGCTCGGAGGGGATGACGCGGGAGAGGTCATTGCCGAGCGTGACACCGACGAACTCCCCGGGGGCGTTCTCCACCTTGCGGGCGCGCTCACCGCCGGCCATCTGCCGGAAGCGACCGATCAGCTCGGCCCACTGTGCGAGACGGCCGGTGCGCAGCCGCTCGGCGAGCCGGGCGCGCTGGTCGAACGGCATCCGTTCCAGCTCGCCGGGGCCAACGCCCCAGGCCCGCATCAGCGCGGCCTCCTCCCGTACGGCCTCGGCGGCCTTCGCCACCGCCTTCCGCGCGGCGGCACGCATACCGGGGGCCACCGCCGCGAGAGCCTGCGCGACGTCCTGGGCGGCCCGCCGCGCAGCGGACGCAGCGGCCTGGGCGGCCTCGATCGCCTGTTGTACGGCGTCGACGGCCGGGGCGGGCACGGTACCGGCCCCATCGGGCCGGGACGCCCCGTCGGGCCGGTCCGCCCCGCCGGACGAGCCCGCCTCGTCGGCGGCCTGCTGAAGCGCCTCGCTCACCGCGGTCGACGCGTCTTCGGCGTCCTGCTGGGACGTCTTCGCCCGCTCGGCCTGTTCCTGGGCCTGCCGGGAGCGCTCCAGCATTCCGCGCAGCGCGGCGGCCTGGGCGAGCACGGCCATGGCGGCGGCGTAGGGGTCGCCGGCCGTCTCCCGGCGCAGCTCGGCGAACTCCGGTGACTCCATGAGCGCGGTGATGACCTGGTGGTTGACCAGCCGGGAGAGGTCCATCGCCGCGCGCTCGCGCAACCGCGGGCCGACCTTGTAGGCGGCCAGGAACACGTCGGTCAGGAGGTCGGTGGTGGCGCTGTCGTATCGCTCGTTCAGCTCCTCGGCCAGTTCGCGCAGGCCGGCCGACTGCTCGTAGGTGTCGCGCCATGTGATCTGGTCGAACCGGTCCGCGACCACGGCCGCGGTGTGCCACTCGGAATCGGTGGCGGCCAGGCCCGGCCACTTCCCGGCCCGACTCGCCGACTCGCCCCGCGTGCTCGGTGTCCTGTCCATGGTCCTGTCCCGCCGGTGTTCAGAGCTGGGCCTGCACCATGCTCGCGTCCATGCCGAGGGCCTCAGTGAGGACGCGGGCGCGGACGGCGCGCTGGCGGCCGGTGACTCGGTCGATGGCGGCGGTGGAGCGTCCGGCGCTCGCCGCCTCCTCGCGCAGCTTCTCCAGCCGCTTCCCCGCCATGGCGAGCTTGTTGTGGGCCTTCTTGATGACCCATTCGCTCAGCGCCTCGCGGGACTGTCCGGCCATGGCGTCGAGTTGAGCCTCCAGTTCCTCGATGGCGTCGGCCAGGTCGAGCGCCTCCCCGGCGTCGGGGTTGACGAGTTGCAGCACCTCGCGCTCGACGGTCGGGCGTTCGGCGGGCGAGTCCCACAGCACATGAGTCAGCACCGACAGGTCGGTCTCGGCGACCGCCGGGCGGCCGTCGAGGTACGCGGACGCCTGGAGCAGGCCCACCGCCTGCCGCCAGCGGCGGTCGGAAGCGACGAGTTCCTTGTGGCGCAGGGCCGCCCGCAGCGTACACACCGCGTCCACGATCGCATCGGGGACGTCCACGGCCGGGACGGCTTCGGTCACGGCGTGCTGCAACGCGGCCAGCTCGACCGTGGTCCGTGTCGGTGCCGCCGGGCGGCTGACCGCGGAGCGGACCAGCGCGGCGAAGTTCGAGGGATCTTCCAGGTACCCGACCTCGATCCGCACCAGCAGCCGGTCGTAGATCGCGGCCGCGTCCTCTTCGCCGGGCAGTTCGTTGCTCGCCGTGATGGCCCCGATCAGGGGGCAGCGGATCGGCTCGCCGCCGCTCTCGGGGTGGTAGATCCGCTCGTTGAGGTAGCCCAACGTCTCGTTCAGCGCCGCCGTGGAGCATTTGAAGATCTCGTCGATGAACGCGACATGCGCGGTCGTGGCGCGGCCGTCGTAGACCTGGCGGTACTCACCCCGGGCCAGCGCGGCGACGTCGATCGGACCGAACATCCTCGTCGGCGCGGTGAACTTCGACAGAAGGATCTCCCAGTAGGCCGCGCCCTCGACCCTGCCCGTGAGTTCCCGGGCCATCTCGGACTTCGCCGTTCCGGGCGGGCCGAGCACCAGCGAGTGCTGCCCGGCCAGCAGCGTCACCACCAGCGTCCGCACCACGTCGGCCCGCTCGTAGAAACGGTCCGACAGCTCGTCGCTGATCGCCCGCAGCCGCTTGGCCGTGTCCTGCGCGTCCGGCGTGTCCTGCGCATCCGGCGCGTCCTGCGTGCCCACACTCAACTCCTTGCCCTCTGACGCCCGTTGGGCTGACGAGACGGCCCTGAGCTGAGAGTGATAGAGGTTACCTGGGCTGTTCTCACCGAGTGTCTGCGCGAAGTGTCCCTCCAGGTGGACGACGACCGCTTCGCGTCGGCCTTCGAAGAGTTCACCGGGAGACTCGCCACACCGGACAACCCCGGCGCTGTGGCGGTACGCCCCGGTCACCGGCCGGGGCGTACCGCCAGGGCCCGGGTGGTGACCGGGGGACTGTCGCGGAAGTGGAGCGTGAAGGTGAGCCGGTCGCCCGGAGCGATCCGGGGCGGCGGTTTGATCATCACGTCCACGGTGTTCGCGGTCATGCGGAGGGTCCCGCCCGCCGGCACGGTGACGGCGGAGACCATTTGCATACCGTGCATGCCCTTGCCGGTCACGACCCGCCGGCTCAGCATGGCGCGCCCTCCGGCCGGTGCCGTGACGCCGATCAGCCGGTCGTCGCTGCCTCCGCTGTTGACGATGGTGAAGAAGGCCGCCGTGGCCTCGGGGTTCTGCGGTACGAAGACGCGTCCGTCGCGGACACTCAGCACGGCGGGGGTACCCGCCCTGCCTGTGGTGGTCCACGCGACGAGCGCGCCGAGGGTCAGCAGGCAGGCCAGCAGCGGGACCGCCGCCGCGCGCAGCGGCCACCAAGGCGTACGCCACCAGGGAGTACGGTCCGTGCCGGGCGCGGAGACCCGTACGCCGTCAGCGGATCGGCCCATCACGGTGTCCTCTCCCATGGGGTCGCGGTACGGGCCCGCCCGGAGCGGCGGCCAGGGCGGTGCGGCCGGGCTGGGTTCCAGGTCCGCAGGCGCAGGCTGTTGCCCACGACCAACAGCGAGCTGGCCGACATGGCCGCGGCCGCGACCATCGGATTGAGCCGGCCGACCGCGGCCAGCGGCAGGGTGACGAGGTTGTAGCCGAAGGCCCATACGAGGTTGGCGCGGATGGTGGCCAGCGTGTGCCGGGCCAGGCGCACGGCGTCGGGGATGGCCTGGATGTCCTCGCGGACGAGCGTGACGTCGGCGGCGCCGATGGCGGCGTCGGTCCCGCCGGCCATGGCGATGCCCAGGTCGGCGGCGGCCAGCGCGGCGGCGTCGTTGACTCCGTCACCGACGACCGCCACCCGGCTGCCCCGGCCCTGGAGCGTGGCCACGAGCGCGGCCTTGTCCTCGGGCAGAGCTCCCGCGTGGACCTCGGTGATGCCCAGCTGTCCGGCGACGGCCCGTACGGTCGCCTCCCGGTCCCCGGAGGCGAGTACGGTGCGCAGCCCCAGCCGGCGCAGGTGCTCGACCGCGCGGTAGGCGTCGGAGCGCAGGGTGTCACCCACGGAGATGACCGCTCGTCGGACATCCCCCACCCGGACCAGTACCGCGGTGTGGCCCGCGGTCTCGGCCGCGCGGACCGCCTCCCGCAGATCACCGGGGATCCCGCGCAGCTCTCCGGGCCGGGTCACGGCCACCTCCTCGCCGTCCACCAGGCCGCTCACCCCCAGGCCGGGGACGGCGGCGAAACGGACCGGCCGGGGCAGCGGGTGTCCGTCCCCCTGGCCACGGGCATGGGTGACGATGGCGCGGGCCAGCGGATGATCGGACCCTTGCTCGACCACGGCCGCCAGGCGCAGCACCTCGGCCGCGGCATCGGTATCGGCACCGGCATGTTTATCGGCATCGGCATCGGCGGGCACGGTGACGGCGATGACGCTCATCCGGCCGGTGGTGAGAGTTCCGGTCTTGTCCAGGACCACGGTGTCGATGTTTCTCAGCCGTTCCAGCGCCTCAACCCCGCTGACCAGGATGCCCAGCCGCGCTCCACGTCCCGTGGCGGCCAGCAGCGCGGTCGGGGTGGCCAGGCCCAGGGCGCAGGGGCAGGCGACGACCAGGACGGCGACCGCCGCGGTGATCGCGGCCTGCGGGTCGGCTCCGGCCCCGAGCCAGAAGCCGAGCACCGTCACGGAGACGGACATCACGGCGGGGACGAAGACGGCGGCGACGGAGTCGGCGAGCCGCTGAACGGCCGCCTTGCCGGTCTGCGCGTCCTCCACCAGCCGGGTGATCCGGGCGAGTTGGGTGTCGGCTCCCACGGCGTCCGCCCGTACCTCCAGCAGGCCGCCGGAGTTCACCGCGCCGCCGATCACCGGCGAACCTGGCCCGACCTCGACCGGGTGGCTCTCCCCGGTGACCAGGGAGAGGTCCAGGGCCGAGCCGCCCTCGACGACCGTGCCGTCGGTGGCCACCCGTTCCCCCGGCCGGACCAGGAACACATCGCCGACCGCCAGGTCAGCCACCGGGACGCGGCGCTCCACGCCCCCGCGCCACACGACCACGTCCTTCGCGGCGAGTTCCGCCAGGGAACGCAGCGCCGACCCCGTACCCCGGCGGGCCCTGGCCTCCAGCCGCCGCCCCGCCAGGACGAACAACGGGACGCCGACGACCACTTCCAGGTACACATGGGCCACTTCGCCACTCGCGGAAGGCAGCAACGACAGCGGCATGGTCATCCCCGGCACACCCGCGCCCCCGAGGAACAGCGCGTACGAGGACCAGACGAAGGAAACCGCGACGCCGAGGGAGACCAGGGTGTCCATCGTCGCCGTGCCGTGACGCAGCCCGCGCAGCGCCCGGTGGTGGAAGGGCCACGCTCCCCAGACGGCGACCGGCGCGGCCAGCACGAAGCACAGCCACTGCCAGTTGCGGAACTGCCACGCGGGCACCATCGACAGCGCCAGCACCGGGACGGCCAGCAGCGTGGTGATCAGAAGCCGGTCGCGCTCCTGACGCTCATCCGCCTCGCCACTCCCCTGCCGCACGTCGCCCGGCTCCCGGCTCGGGCCCGACCGCGCGGTGTCCGGCATCCCGCCGGGACTGGCCGGGGGTTCGGCGGGGCGCGCCCGGTATCCGGCGGCGTCGACCACCCCCACGAGGTCGGCGACGGACACCGAGGCGGGGTGGGAGACCTTGGCCCGGCCGGTGGCGAGGTTCACCGTGGCGCTCACCCCTTCGAGGCGGCCCAGCTTCCTCTCGACCCGGCCCACACACGCGGCACACGTCATGCCTGACACCACCAGGACGGTGGACACCGGCTCCCCCGGAAGGGAGGGGGAGGCGGTGGGCAACGGCTGACTCGCCATCACCGGCTCCCGCTCTGCCCGGCGCCCGCGCCGGGAGCGCCCATGCCGTGCATGCCACCCATGTCACCGGAATCGGCGGGATCAGCGGGATCAGCGGGATCAGTGGGATCACCGGGATCGGCGGGCCCGCTGGTCCCCTGCCCACCACCGCCCGCGGGCCGCATCCCGGGGGCCACCGGACCAACGAGCCCACCCACCGCGTACGCCAGCGTGAACAGCAGGGCCAGCAGCGCGACGAACCCCGCGACCGGCCACGCGGGCCGCAGGCGCTCGCCGACGGGGTGGGGTGAGGGCCGGGCCTGGCCGGCCGAGGGGGAAGTCATTGCCGCTCCACTGTGGGCAGAGTAGGGAATTCGCCGGGAATTCGCGTACGCCTGATCACCTCGGCGTACGAAGCGTCCCGGGCGGACCACGATATAGCCACCACGGCGCGCGGAATTCCCGCCCCTCACGGCGGAACTACCCTGCGTTTCAAACCGACTTCCTCAGAAGACCCGAGGTCAGGAGCGAGGTGCCGGAGCGGGAAATGAGGGCTCCATACCTCATAGGTCGTTCACGACAAGGTGACAGTTCCCCATATCCGGTCGGTATTTCCGCCGATGCCAAACGGCTTTAACTCCCGAACAGCCTGAACAGCCCGACCATCCCTGACGCATTGCCCGCTTGAGCCCGCCACCGCTACGGGACGTGCGCTCCCGCTCCGCCGAGTCCGGGCGCCGCCGCCAGGAAGGTGTCGAGCACTCCGTCGGCGACGCGGACCGGGCCCTCGGGGCGAGTCTCGCCCGGGATCGTGCGGATCCGCCCGGCCTGCCCGGCCAGCGACGACGCCTCGGCGAACCACTGCTCGGCCTGCTGGCTGTTGCCGTCGAGCCGGGCGCCCAGCGCGTCCAGGGTGCGTTCGAACGCGCGGCCCCACAGCGCCAGCGCGTCCAGCCACGGCGCGCAGTCCGCCACGAAGC
>NZ_JBSFMM010000036.1:0-61695 GCF_053599555.1 Streptomyces sp. NPDC000941 | reverse complement strand
ACGGCGCGCAGTCCGCCACGAAGCCGCGGTCGGCCACGCCCGCCCTGATGGTGGCCGACGCGGTGGCCAGCAGCGCCGCGGTGGGGCGCAGGGCCTCCAGCGCCGCCCGCTGCCGTCCGGCGTCCCAGTCGGTACGGAACCGGGCCAGCCGGGCGGCCAGTTCGGGCGCCTGGGGCTGCCAGGGTTCGGCGCCGAAGGTGGGCGCGAGGTGCTGGGTGTCGAAGAAGGACAGCAGCGCGGGCACGGTGGCCGCGTCCGGCTTGTCCCCGGCCAGGTATGCGGCGGCGGCCCGCCAGGTGCGGTCCGGGTCGTACCCGGTGTCGTTCCAGGCGAAGTCCGCCCCGCCGAACAGGGCAACCTTGCTGGCCGCGGCCTGGTTCATCGGGTTGAGGACCAGACCGGAGAGCTGCTGGTGCAGACCGGGCTCACGGGCGTCGTACGGGGCGAGCAGCAGCCGGCCCTCGGCCTGGCCGTAGTCGTTGACCGGGTAGTTGTCCCAGACGAACACCTTGCGCCCCCAGACGGTGGCGGCCCGCGCGGCGTCGGCCACGGTGATCCGCGGCGGCACCACCTCGGTGCCGGTCCACATGACCTCGACCCGCGGGTCCAGCCGCTCGCGCAGGGTCCGCTTGTACGCGGTGTCGGTGACGTCGCCGTACTCGGTCGGCACCGTCTGGAGCGGCGAGGTGCCCTCACGGGCGTCCAGGAACTCCTTCTGCACCCGGTTCAGCAGGTCGGCCTGCGCCTCGGCCGCGGTCCGCTGCGAGGGCTCGCCGTAGGCGGCTCGGTCGGCGGCGCAGTTCCACCGGGTGTAGCTGATGTCGTCCAGCGGCACCGAGAAGCTGCGCACCCCGAGGTCGTACATCGCGCCCAGCTTGGCCTGAAGCGCCGTGAAGTCGGCGGGATCGCTGTAGCACAGGGAGGTACCGGGAGAGAGCGCGAAGGTGAACCGCACATGGTGGTCGGCGGCCTGCCGGACGAGCTCGCCGAGCTGGGCGAGCTTGTCGGCCGGGTACGGCTCACGCCACTTCTCCCGGTGGTACGGGTCGTCCTTGGGCGCGTAGACATACGTGTTCATCTTGACGTCCCCGTAGAACGCCAGCTGGTCCATGCGCTCGGCGTGGGTCCACGGGCTTCCGTAGAACCCCTCGATCACCCCGCGCAGCGGCATCAGCGGATGATCCACGATCGACACCGAGGCGATCGCCCGGGCACCGGTGACCAGCTGACGCAACGTCTGCGCCGCGTAGTACGTCCCGTCGGCGTCCGCGCCCGCGAGCGCCACCGCGGTACCGCTCGCGGCCAGCGCGTACCCCTCCGCGGGCAGTTCCTCGGGCACCCGTCCCCCGGCGGCCCTCAGCGCCTCCACGACCCGGGCGTCGGCAAGCCGCCCCACGGTCACCGTGAGCCCCGGCCCGGAGCCGCCCCGCAGGCGCTTCGCCCCCGCCCGGCGCAGTACGGAGGCGACGAGCTCGCGCGTGGGCCGGTCCACTTCGTCGCCGTAGACCACTCGCACCTCGGCGGGCACCGTGACGTCCGGGCCCAGCCGGGCCATCGTCTGCGGACGCGGCACGACGGACGGCAACGGGTCGGCCCTGCCCGCCGGCGCGGCCCCGGCGGCGGTGGCGCCGGGGAGCAGCAGCAGCCCGAGGAAGGTGAGGAACGCGATCACGGCGGCCAGAGGGCGGGAGCTACGGCGCATGGACATCTCCTCCGTGGCGTGGCATGGCGTACGGCGGCGGTGCACGACGGTGACACGTGGAGCGGAGTGAGCGACGAGGCAGGCGCGGTGCCTGGTGCGCGGTCTTCCTGGAACACATACCCACGGCCCGGGACCGGCGAATCCCGACGATTCCCGGCGCGGCCGGAGCGCGAGAGCCCATTCCCTACGGGGAATTGTCGGTCTCCGCCGCGCGCCGCAGGATCTGGTCCGAAACGATCTGACCGGTGCTGGTGATCGCGGCGGCGCTCAGGACCGCAGGCGGAGCGGAATCGCGAAACCCAGCAGCCCGGCGGATGGCACCGCGTCTCGCTCCGGCTGTCGTTGTCCTGCCTCTGGTCGGCGTGGCACTGTTCGCCGGAGCCGTCGGCCGGATCCACCGCTTCGTACGGCTCGGGCAGGCCGTACCCACGGGCTCTTACCGAGGTTTCGGCCTGCTCGACGTGTATGTGGAGATCCTTGACGGACGGAGTTCCATGAAGACCATCAGCCTCAGCGAGCACGAGGTCCGGGAAGCCGTGTCGATGCGCGAGGCGATCGACGCCGTGCGCCGCGGCTTCGTCGGCCTGGCGGGCGGGGAGTTCGAGATGCCCACGCGCACCGCGCTGCGGGACGGCCAGTTCCTCGTGATGTCGGCCCACCACCGGCCGACCGAGTCCGCCATGGTCAAGACCCTGAGCCTGAACTTCAACCGTGTGCCCGCCATCACCGGCACCGTCGTGTGGAGCGCCTTGGACCGGCTCGACCACCTGATCGCCGACGCCGGGGCCGTCACCACCCTGCGCACGGGCGCGGCGGTCGGGGTCGCCACCGACCTCCTCGCCGCACCCGACGCCGACCGGCTCACCCTGATCGGCGCCGGTGGCCAGGCCGCCGATCAGGTCCGCGCCGTGCACACCGTCCGCCCGTTGCGCCGGCTCACCATCGTCGGCACGACGGCCGAACGCGCCGAGGCACTGGCCGGCGCACTGCAGGCCGAACTGGACGGCACCGAGATCCGCACCGCCACCGATCCGGCCTCCGCCGTCGGCGACGCCCATATCGTGTGCTGCGCCACCACCGCGACCACCCCGCTCTTCCCCGCGTCCGCCCTGCCCGCCCAGGTGCACATCAACGCCATCGGTTCCTTCCGGCCCACCATGCGCGAACTGCCGGACGAACTGCTGGCCGACAGCACCGTGATCATCGACGAACTCGACGCCATCCTCGAAGAGTCCGGTGAGATCATCCACGCCCTGCGGACCGGTGCCATCGCCCGGAACGACCTCACCGAACTGGGCACGGCCCTGACCTCCGCCCCTGCTCCTGCCTCTGCCTCCGCCAGTCGAGGCGAGCGCACGGTGTTCAAAAGCGTTGGCGTCGCCATGCAGGACTGGGCCATCGCAAGCCTTCTGGCCGACAAGTTCCTCGGCTGATCGCGCGCGCACGACATATCCGTATGGCCCCGGTCACGCACTGATGCGCATCAGTGAGGCCGCGGCCGAACGCGTATCATCAGCGTGTCTGCCGATGCCTGCGGCAGATGGCACCGGCAGGGCCACAACTGAGAAACGGGCTCTGCCCCGCCGACGGCTCGGACGCCGCGCAGTTCGCGATGCTCGCGGTGTCGGGTGCGCTGACCGTGCTGGCGTTCACGGACGCCCTGACGCCGACAACGCTGCTCGTCCTGACCTTCCTCCTGGGGTGCGGCACCGCGCTGATGGGCCCGGCCTGGCAGGCGATCCAGCCGGAGCTCGTGGAGCGCCGGCAGCTCGGTCAGGCGGCGGCGCTGGGCGCGGTGAACATGAATCTGGCCCGCGCGGTCGGTCCGGCACTGGGCGGGGCGGTCGTCGCGGCGGCGGGTGCGGGGTGGGTCTTCGCCTTCAACACGGCTTCCTACCTGGGCATCGCGGCCGTCCTCATGGTGTGGCGGCGCCCGGGCACGGCCGCCCCCGCGGCGGGGAACGAAGGGCTGTTGGCCGCGCTGCACGCCGGCCGGCGCTATGTGTGGAACGCGCCCGGTGTGCGCCGGGTCCTCTTGCGTACGCTCCTGTTCATCCCCGGGGGCGCCGCCCTGTGGGCACTGCTGCCCCTGACCGCGAACCGCTCCCTCGGCCTGGGCTCGGGCGGATACGGGCTGCTGCTCGCGGCGGTGGGCGTGGGGGCGGTGGCGGGGGCCTTCGCACTGCCGTGGATGCGTCGTGTGCTGGGCGCCAACGGCACACTCGCCGCCGGCGCCGTGGTGTTCGCCGGGGTGCTCGCGGTGCTGGCCACGGTGCGCGCCCCGTGGCTTGTGGCACTCGCTCTGCTGCCCGCGGGACTCGCCTGGATCGCGGCGCTGTCCACGCTCAACGCGGCCGTGCAGGCGCGGCTCCCCGGCTGGGTCCGGGCTCGTGGACTCGCCGTCTACCTCTTGGTCTTCCAGGGCGGTCAGGCGCTGGCGGCGCCTGTATGGGGTGCGGTCGCCGAGTGGCTCGGGCTCAGCGCCTGTCTGCTGATCGCCGGCGCCGTGATGCTGCTCGGCGCCGCGAGCGTGCGCCGGTGGCCGCTGCACGACGCCGAGTGGATCAACCGCTCGACGTCCGACCACTGGCCCACTCCTCCCCTGGTGTTCGAGCCGGGAGAGACCGACGGCCCGGTCCTGGTCAGCATCGTCTACCGGGTCCCGGCGGACAGCCACGCCGAGTTCACCGACCGTATGCGCCATGTCGCCCGGTCCAGGCGCCGTACGGGGGCCCTCACCTGGGGCCTCTACCAGGACGGCAACGACCTGGAACGCTTTGTCGAGACGTACCTGGTCTCCTCCTGGGCGGAACACCTCGCCCAGCACCACGTCCGTCTGACGGCCACCGACCGCCGCCGCGAGGAGCGGGCGCGTGAACTACTCACCCCGGGGACCCTGCCTGAGGTGACCCATGCCTTCGACACCGCGTCGGGGTCTTTGGTGTCGGATCGAGTGACGTCCGGGTAGCGCGCCGCGCCGGCAGGGTCAGGGCCGGGGAATGTTGCGGAGGTTGGCCCGGGCCAGGTGGACCATGCGGCCGACACCTCCGCTCAGCACCGTCCGGCTCGCGGACAGGGCGAAGCCGCTGATCTGCTCGGTGGTGATCTTCGGCGGGACGGCCAGCGCGGCGGGGTCGGTGACGACGTCGACCAGTACGGGTCCGTCATGGGCGAACGCCTCGCGCAGCGCGTCGCGTACGCCGGCGGGCTTCTCCACCCGGATGCCGAGCGCCCCGGCCGCCGTGGCGATGGCCGCGAAGTCGGTGTGCGGGTAGGACGTGCCGTACGGGGGCAGGCCGTCGACCATCATCTCCAGGTCGACCATGCCGAGGGAGGAGTTGTTGAAGACGACCACCTTGACCGGCAGGCCGTACTGGACGAGCGTGAGGAAGTCGCCCATGAGCATGGAGAAGCCGCCGTCGCCGGAGAGGGAGACGACCTGTCGGCCGCGGTCGAGGAACTGGGCGCCGATGGCCTGGGGCAGCGCGTTGGCCATCGAGCCGTGGACGAACGAGCCGAGGATGCGGCGGCGGCCGTTGGGCGTCAGATAGCGCGCCGCCCACACACAGCACATGCCGGTGTCCACGGTGAACACGGCGTCGTCGGCGGCCTCTTCGTCGAGCACCGAGGCCACGTACTCGGGGTGGATCGGGGTGTGCTTCTCGACGTTGCGGGTGTAGGCGTTCACGGCGCTCTTGAGCGCGTGCTCGTGCCGCTCCAGCATGCGGTCGAGGAAGTGGCGCGACGGCTTCTCCCGCACGGCGGGCGTGAGGCAGCGCAGGGTCTCGCGTACGTCTCCCCAGACGGCGAAGTCGAGTTGGGTACGCCGCCCCAGCCGCTCGGGCTGCACGTCGACCTGCACGGTCCGCACATGGCGGGGCAGGAAGTCGGTGTACGGGAAGTCCGTGCCCAGGAGCAGCAGCAGGTCGCACTCGTGCATGGCGTCGTACGCGGCTCCGTAGCCGAGCAGACCTGACATGCCGACGTCGTACGGGTTGTCGTACTGGATGTGCTCTTTGCCGCGCAGGGCGTGCCCGACCGGTGCCTTCACCTTCTCGGCGAAGGCCATGACCTCGGCGTGGGCGCCCGCGACTCCCCGGCCGCAGAACACCATGACGCGTTCGGCGGCGTCCACCAGGTCCGTGAGCCGGGCGATTTCCTGGTCGCTCGGGCGGATGGCGGGCAGGTCCAGGGGCATGGCGAGTTCGGGCGCGGCGTCCGGGGAGTCCTCGGCGGCGGTGTCGCCGGACAGGGCCACGACCGAGACACCGCGCCGGCCCACGGCGTGCTGGATCGCCGTCTGCACCACGCGCGGCATCTGGCGGGGTGAGGAGATCAGCTCGGAGTAGTGGCTGCACTCGGCGAACAGCCGGTCGGGGTGGGTCTCCTGGAAGTAGCCGGTGCCGATCTCGCCACTGGGTATGTGGGCGGCCAGCGCGAGGACGGGCGCCATCGAGCGGTGGGCGTCGTACAGGCCGTTGATCAGGTGGAGGTTGCCAGGTCCGCAGGAGCCCGCACAGGCCGCCAGTCGGCCGGTGAGCTGGGCCTCGGCGCCGGCCGCGAACGCCGCGACCTCCTCGTGGCGGACCTGGACCCATTCCACCGCGTCGTGCCGTCTGACCGCGTCGACGACCGGATTCAGGCTGTCCCCGACCACGCCGTAGAGGCGGCGCACACCCGCCCGCGCCATCAGGTCGACGTACTGTTCCGCGATGGTCTGCTTGGCCATGCCACTCCTCGGATTCCGGCATTGTGGCGGACACCGCGGCGTGGGAGCACAGCGGGTCCGCCTCGCGCCTCGATCACGTTAGTGAGCGGGGAAGACCGCGCTTGACCGTCCGTGCACGAGATCGGTTCCCGCAGCGCACCGGCCCTGGCCGCACTGGTGCGACTTCTTCGACGGGCAGGACGCTCGGTGCGCTGACGGACACCTGCGCGTGCGCTCCCGGACAAAGCGGCTCCGGGTTCGGCTCCTAGGGTCGACCGCGCATAGTCAGCACAGCATCGCAGGAGGCACCTCATGACCACCGGCTCCACACCCACGAGCAGTCAGCCGTGGCTGCACCAAAAAGGCTCGGTCATCCAGGAGTTCGGGACCGTCAAGCAGTTCCCCATCGCTCTGTCCTACGAGGCGCGCATGTATTCGTCCCAGCGCCTGAACAAGGTGCTGGCTGACACCCAGATCCTTTACGGCCTCTACAAGAAGCACCACTGGATCATGCGGGGCGCGACCTTCTACCAGCTGCACCTGCTCCTGGACAAGCACGCGGGGGAACAGCTGGAACTCGTCGACACCCTCGCCGAGCGCGTCCAGACCCTGGGCGGCGTCGCCGTGGGCGATTCCCGGCACGTCGCCGAGATCACGTCGATTCCGCGCCCGCCGGACGGTGTGGAGGAGGTCCCGGCCATGCTCTCGCGGCTGCTCGAGGCCCACGAGCTGATCCTGACGGAAGCCCATGACGCGGCCGCCCGCACCGCCGAGCTGGGCGACGACGGCACGAACGACCTGCTGGTCTCGCAGATCATCCGCACCGGTGAACTGCAGTCGTGGTTCCTGGCGGAACACCTGGTCGACACCCCGCTGGTCCGCGTCTGATCCGCGCCGCATGGCTCGCCGGGGATCGCCGTGACCGGCGGGCCGGATACTTCGACGTGGGGGCGCGCGCGGGGGCGGAGCGCACCCCGTGAGCGCCGCCCCGACCGTGCTGCTGGACGAGCCTGCCGCGAACCGCACCGGAGACCCGGTGCCCGAGCGGCTACGGGAGTGGGCGGCCGTGGACCGACCCGAACCGCGCCGCGCGGGACTGCTGCGCGGCGCTGCCCAGTCGGGCACGGTCGGCGCTGCCGGCCGCGCTGCCCCGAGCGCCTGCCCGCGACACCGCTGGTGATCGCGTTGCAGGAGCAGGACATCGACCTGCTGGACCGGGCGCCGGCGGCGGTCGTCCGCCTCGGTCATACCGCTGACGGCTCGCCGTGGGCCCGGTCGGCGCATGGGCTCAGTCGAAACGCAGGTCGGACAGTTGCCGTTCGAGTGCGGTGACATCGTCCTCGGGAGCCGCCTCGGCCGGACGAGCGGCCATCAAGCCGGCCAGCTCACCCCCCGCCCGCCGGATACGCACGGGCAGTCCCTCCGTGTACTCGTCGCCGCCGGAACCCCAGTCCTCGGACGCCGCGTACACCGCGGTGGGGACGACGGCGGCGCGCAGATAGGAGAACAGCGGGCGCAGAGCGTGCTCCAGGACCAGGGAGTGGCGGGCCGTCCCGCCCGTCGCCGCGATCAGGACCGGCTTGCCGGTGAGGGCGTCCGGATCGATCAGGTCGAAGAAGGACTTGAACAGTCCGCTGTAGGAAGCGGTGAAAACGGGCGTCACCACGATCAGGCCACCGGCGCCCGTCACCGAGTCGATCGCGGCGGCCAGAGGGGGCGGCGGAAACCCGGTCACGAGGTGGTTGGCGACGGCGACGGCCAGTTCGCGCAGCTCGATGGCTTCGGTCTCCACGTCGTGGCCCTGAGCGACGAGTTCGTCGCGGGCCGACTCGGTGAGACGGTCCGCGAGCAGACGGGTGGAGGACGGGGTGCTGAGCCCCGCCGACACGGCGACGAGCTTCATGCGGCGGTCTCCCCCTTGGCGGACACCGTGTCCTTGGCGGACTCAGCGGCGGCAACCCGCACCGGGTGCGTCGGCGCGTCCGGCACATCGGCGGGGCGGCCGTTCGCGAACTCCTTGCGCAGGACGGGCACGACCTCCTCGCCCAGTATGTCGAGCTGTTCCAGCACGGTCTTCAGCGGCAGGCCCGCGTGGTCCATCAGGAACAGCTGCCGCTGGTAGTCGCCGACGGTCTCACGGAAGGACAGCGTCCGCTCGATGACCTGCTGCGGGGAGCCCACCGTCAGCGGGGTCTGCTCGGTGAACTCCTCCAACGACGGCCCGTGGCCGTAGACGGGCGCGTTGTCGAAGTAGGGGCGGAACTCCCGCACGGCGTCCTGCGAGTTCTTCCGCATGAACACCTGCCCGCCGAGACCGACGATGGCGTCCTCGGGCCGGCCGTGGCCGTGGTGGGTGTACCGCCGCCGGTACAGCTGGACCATCCGCCTCGTGTGCTCGGCCGGCCAGAAGATGTTGTTGTGGAAGAAGCCGTCCCCGTAGAACGCGGCCTGCTCGGCGATCTCCGGCGAGCGGATCGAGCCGTGCCAGACGAACGGCGGTACGCCGTCCAGCGGACGGGGAGTGGAAGTGAAGCCCTGCAGCGGCGTACGGAACTTCCCCTCCCAGTCCACGACGTCTTCACGCCACAGCCGGCGCAGCAGCGCGTAGTTCTCCTTGGCGAGGTTGATGCCCTGCCGGATGTCCTGCCCGAACCAGGGATAGACGGGGCCGGTGTTTCCACGGCCCAGCATCAGGTCGACCCGGCCGTCCGCGACGTGCTGGAGCATCGCGTAGTCCTCGGCGATCTTCACCGGGTCGTTGGTGGTGATCAGCGTGGTGGCGGTGGACAGGACCAACTTCTCGGTACGGGCGGCTATGTAGCCGAGCATCGTCGTCGGGGACGACGGTACGAACGGGGGGTTGTGGTGCTCGCCGGTCGCGAAGACGTCCAGGCCCACCTCCTCCGCTTTGAGGGCGATGGCGACCATCGCCTTGATCCGTTCGTGCTCCGACGGAGTGCGGTTGTCGGTCGGGTCGGTCGTCAGGTCTCCGACCGAGAAAATGCCGAACTGCATGGGTCACTCATTCTTTCGTTAATGGTGTGAGGTGAGAACATCCCCCAGTGCGGACACCTCTGCCAGGAGGAGCATCCCGACGCCGCCGACGGTCTACCGCGGCTCCACCCGGTGGTGCTCGGTCATTCGCTCCATGATGTGCCGGATACGGGGGTGACCGTTGTCCGAATTCGACCCATTCGTGCCCACTCGGCAATCCTCCGTATCGGCAACAGCAGGCATCAGCGATGCGGCACCAAGCTATGCGGGTGTCCCCGTCGCGGGTTTGCCGACGGCGCACGGACTCTTGTCCGTCGGTGTACCGGACGGCTGTACAGCCCGTCAGGCGGCTCGGGGCCAGTCGTCCACGGTCCGGTGGTCGCGCGCCACCTCTTCCAGCGCACGTATCCCGAGGTCGACAAGCGGGTGCCGCCGACTGCCCCGGCGCACGCAGGTGAGAATCCGCCGCGTCGGCATGTTCTCGCTCGACACCGGCACCCGCACCACCGCCTGGCCCGCCGCGCCCTCGGCCAGCCGCGGGACCAGCGAGACGCCCAGCCCGTTCCCGACCAGGGACCAGATCGCCGCCCACTGGGTGGCGGCGTGCACGATCCGCGGCGAGAACCCGGCCGCCGCGCACAGCATCCGCACCCGCTGGGCGTGGTCGCAGGTGCCCGGGTCGGAGACGATCCAGTCCTCGGCCGCCGCGTCCTCCAATCGCACCGATGCCACCTGCGCAAACGCGTGGTCGGCGGGCACCAGCATGATGTACTGCTCCTCCAGCAGGAGGCTCTGCTCGAACCGCGCGTCATCCAGCGGCGGCCCGCCCTCGGTGGGCTCCACGACCGCGAGATCCGCCTTGCCCGCCACCAGCAGGTCCGTGCTCGCCATGGTGTCGCACTCGCGCACCTGCACCAGGAGGTCGGGATGGCTGTGCCGCAGCCGCCCGGCCGCGGGGGCGATCAGACCGCTGATCGCGGTGTTGAAACCCGCGATGCGCAGTGGTCCGGCCACGCCCGCCCGATAGGACTCCAACTCCGACTGCGCCTCCTCCCACCGGGCCAGCAGCGCGTCGGCGTGGTCGACGAGCAGGTGCCCGGCCGGGGTCAGCCGGACGCGGCGGCCCTGCGGCTCCAGGAGCGGGACCTTGAGCTGCCGCGCGAGCTCGCGCATGTGGTGGGAGACCGCCGACGGGGTGAGGTGCAGGGCCTCTGCGGCCGCGGTGACCGTGCCCTGCTGGTGCACCACGCGGAGCATGTGAAGCCGACGTAGGTCAATCATGAAATTATTTTGCACATACGACCAGTAAAACTTGCAATAGACCGCAACGGTTGTCCGGGGTCATCCTGCTGCCATGAACACCAACACGAACACCATCGTTTCCCGGCACACCACCAGCAAGGGTGTCGTGGTCTGGAGCCGCTGCGCCTGCGGACGGCTTCAGATGGCCCTGATTCCATACGGCACCGACGGCAGCGGACTCGCCGCGGGCGGACACGACATCCAGTGCCCCCACCGCGGCCGTTAGCGCTGCCCGGCGTCGGGCTCTCCCTCCACCGGGCTCGGGTCGGTCAGTTGCCGGGTGACCTCCGGAACTTTCCGGCCGTGTCGTCCCAGTCGCTGCCCATGGCGCCGGACGCCTCGGGGATGATGTGGCCGGCGAAACGCAACAGCCGCGGTGCCGGGCCGGGCTCCACGGCCGCCGTCCCCGTGGTGACCGCCACCGCTGCCGCACCGTCGCCGAACAGGCTGTTGACGACGGACGTGCGCATGGTGGCGTCGAGTACTACGCTGCCGAGCGCACCTCCGCACACACCATCAGGGCGACGCGTCCCGGATTGGCCCGGGATGCGGAGTCCCGAACTCGACACGCGGCACAGGTAGCCGAGATCGTCGAGGGTGCGTCCCGACGCCTCCAGGCAGGCGCACACAGCGGCGGCACCCAGCTCCACTCCCAGGCGGCCGTGTTTACGCAAGAGATCGCCCTGGGTCCCTGGGGCGCGGCTCGTGGGAGTCGCCCCCGACAACCTCGACCCGGCCCGCAATGCCCTGTTTTCTCAGCACCTCGTGTGCGTCGGACACGACATGCGGAAGGTCGAAGACAATCCCACGACGGTCCGCGTGGCGGCCGAGCAGGACGACAGCGGCGGGCGCGGCGACTTTGGCGGCCGGGACGCTGACGGCCACCGCCGTGAACACCGGGACGGCGACGGCCGCAGCGCGGCGTACCGGACCGCTGCGCGTGGACATCGCACGAGGATCGAGGTCGAGCACCGTTGGGCGGCGTGGGAGGCGGATGTGATCGTGGTGCCCGGTGGCGGGTACACCCGCCGTGACGGCCCCGGCATCTGGGCGGAGATCGACAGCGGAGTCCTGCCGCGGGCGCTCGCCGCGGCGCCCCGCCGGGGGCTGACGATCAGTTCACTCTGTACGGGGGCGCTGCTGCTGTCCGCCGCCGGGCTGACCAAGGGCCGTCCCTGCACCACCCATCACGGCGCGAAGGCAGAGCTCGAAGCGCAGGGTGGCGTCGTGAAGGACGCCCGTGTGGTCGACGACACGGATCTGGTCACCGCCGGGGGCATCACCTCAGGGCTCGAGCTCGGCCTGTGGCTGGTCAACCGCGAACTCGGGGCGGTTGCCGCGACAGGCGTGGAGGGCATGCTGGAGTACGAGGCACGCGGAACGGTCTGGACAGCGTCCTCGTCGTCATAGCCCGACCTTGGTCCTGACCTGGATGTGCACTGTTCGTTCTTCAACGAAAGTGAGTGTCATGAGCTCAGGAATACGGCGGCGCAGCATTCTGTCCGCGGCCGCTCTCGGAGGAGCAGCCAGCTCGCTCGGTCTCTCCGCGCCGGCGTTGGCACAGCCGGTCGTCGGCACCGAACCCTCAGCGGCCGCACTGCCCGCCGAGGACGGGTACGAGCTGTGGCTGCGCTACAGACGGGTGGAGGATTCCGGTCAACTCAAGCGGTACCGGGCCGCCTTACGGTCCCTGGTCTGGCAAGGGGGCGGCCCGCTCCAACAGTCGGCGGTGGACGAGTTGGCCCGCGGGCTCACCGGACTGCTCGGCACACGCGTGAGGCCACGCTCCAACGCTGCCTCGGGCGCGGCACTTGTGGTGGGCACCCCGACGAGTTCCGCCCTGATCCGGGAGCTCGTCCCCGCGGCCGACCTGGCCGAGCTGGGCGACGAGGGGTATGTCGTCCGCCGGGTCACCCGGCGCGGCAGGGACTTCACCGTGGTGGCGGCCCACGCCGACCGCGGTGTGCTCTACGGCGCGTTCCACCTGCTGCGCCTCGTACAGACCCGACAGCCGCTTGAACACGTCGACCTCACGGAGCGCCCGGCCGCCCCGCTGCGCGTGGCCAACCACTGGGACAACAAGGACGGTTCGATCGAGCGCGGCTATGCCGGCCGGTCCTTCTTCGACTGGGAGAAGCTGCCGCAACTCGACAACCGGTATACGGACTACGCGCGTGTCATGGCCTCGCTCGGCATCAACGGCGCCGTGATCAATAATGTCAACACGCCCGCGGACTACCTCGCCGAGCCGTTCCTGACCAAGCTGGCCGCGCTGGCCGGCGTACTGCGCCGCTACGGCGTGGCGCTGTACGTCACCGCGAACTTCGCCGCCCCCATCGACCTGGGCGGGCTGGACACCGCCGACCCCCTCGACCCGGGGGTGCGCGGTTGGTGGACGAAGAAGGCCGAGGAGATCTACGGCAGGATCGAGGACTTCGGCGGCTTCCTGGTGAAGGCCAACTCCGAGGGCCGCCCCGGGCCGTTGGACTACGGTCGCACCCACGCCGACGGCGCCAACCTGCTGGCGGACGCGCTGAGACCGTACGGCGGGATCGTGATGTGGCGTGCGTTTGTGCACGACAGCGACGAGAAGTGGGACCGGCAGGCCTACCTCGACTTCACCCCGCTGGACGGGAAGTTCGCGGACAACATCGTCGTACAGATCAAGAACGGGCCGATCGACTTCCAGGTCCGCGAGCCCGCCCACCCTCTCTTCGGCTCGCTGCCGCGTACCAACTCGGTGATCGAACTCCAGGTGACACAGGAGTACACCGGGCACGCCACCCATCTGTGCTATCTGGTTCCGCAGTGGAAGGAAGTCCTGGACTTCGACACGCTCAAGGCCGGCGAGGGCAGCACCGTGGCCCGTGTCGTGACCGGCCGGGTGCACTCCTACTCGCACTTCGGCTTCGCCGGCGTGATGAACTTCGGCGACGCCAGGAACTGGACCGGCTCACACCTGGCCGCCGCCAACACCCACGGCTACGGACGGCTCTCCTGGAACCCGGACCTGTCCGCGGAGGACCTGGCCGCCGAGTGGACCCGGATGACCTTTGGCAACGATCCCCACATCGTCGAGACGGTCTCGACCCTGCTCCGGGACTCCTGGCGCACCTACGAGGACTACACCTCGCCGCTGGGCACCGGATACCTCACGCACCCGCCGGACGGCTCGGTGACCGGGCACCTCGACCCCAGCCCGACGACGACCACCCAGTTCCACAAGTCCAACCGCGAAGGCATCGGCTACGACCGCACCGCCGCCACCGGCGACGGCTACACCAAGCTGTACGCGCCGGCGATACGGGACGCCTACGAGTCGCTGGAGAACTGCCCCGAGGAACTGCTCCTCTTCCTGCACCATGTCCCGTACACCCACCGGCTGGACAACGGCGAGACGGTGATCCAGCACATCTACGACACGCACTTCTCCGGCGCGGGGCGGGTGGCGGACATGCGCACCGACTGGGATGGGCTGCGGCGCCGCGTCGACCACCGGCGGTTCACCGAGGTGCGGCGCCAGTTCGGGGAGCAGATCACCGGGGCCGCCCAGTGGCGGGACACCCTGGTCGCCTACTGGTTCGACCTGAGCCGGATCCTCGACGAGCGCCGCGGCTGGCTCCAGGCGATCGTCGCCCCGGCCGATACGGCGCTGCTGGGCGGGGAGCGCAACGAACTGCCGGTGCAGGTGGTCAACGCGACGAGCTCTGGGCTGCGCACGGTGACCACCCTGGACGTACCCGAGGGCTGGCGGTCCGAGGAGGCGAGCTGCTACGTGGCCTCGCGGGAGGGCGAGACGGTGAAGATGGCCGTCGTGCCGCCGCCGACCCCCGCGCTCGCCACCCTGCACGCGCGCCCGAAATCGGGCGCGGTGCAGGTCCTCGACTCCTCGCTGCGCAGCCTGGCCAAGGCCGTCGTCGTCCCGCCCGCCACGCGATGCGTACACGCGCTGGACGCCGGGCCCGACTCGGCGCCGGTGCTGAAGGACTACACCCGTCTCTCGCCGGCCAGCCGCTGGCACGAGGGCGCCGCGTTCGGCTGGGTCGACAGCACACCCGCCGCCACGGACACCGGACTGTTCGATGTCGTCCGCCGGGACTACGTACGCGGCGGCGCCCCGACCGTGCTGCGGCTGAAGCTGCCCGCCGGACGCTGCACCGCGCATCTGCTCACCGGCGACCCCAACACCTTCAACAGGCCGCTGATCGTCCGTGTGGACGGGACGGAGAAGGCCCGGAGCGAGCAACTCGCCGGCCGGGAGTTCACCTGGCTCCGGATCCCGCTGGACGGCGGCTCGTCCGGAAGCGAGGTGGATCTGGAGCTGTCCACGGAGGAGGGACACACCTGGCATCTCAGCGCCTGTGTGGTGCTGGCCGACGACCAGGAGCGGGCCTAGCCTCGATCGCTGATCCCGGCGCCTGGGCCTGGTAAGCGCGCAGGTCGCCGGGGCGCGGTGGCGGGTGCCGAGGTGCCGCCCTACGGTGGACGGGGGAAGCGCCGTTTCGCAGGCACTGCGGAAGGGATGTGGCCCATGGGTGCACGCTCCGGCGAGCCGGTTCCCCAACCGGTGCTGTCCCCGCTGACGGCTGCGGCGATCTTCCTGGTCGCGACCATCGACCAGGGCGGCGAACCGGCCACCCGGGAACTGTTGTCGGATCTCAATGGCCTGCAGCGGTCCGTCGGATTCCACGCCACGCCGGACGGGCTGCTGAGCGTTGTCGCAGGGATCGGCTCGCAGGCGTGGGACCGCCTGTTCGCCGGGCCACGCCCGGCGGAGCTGCATGCCTTCCGCGAGCTCTCCGGACCGCGGTACCGAGCGGTGTCGACGCCCGGTGACCTGCTGTTCCACATCAGGGCCACCCGCCCGGACCTCTGCTTCGCGCTGGCCGCCGAAATCATGGAGCGGCTTCGCGATGTCGTGACGGTGCGCGACGAGGTCCATGGTTTCAAATACTTCGACGTGCGTGACCTGCTCGGCTTCGTCGACGGCACGGAGAACCCGACGGGCGCGGCGGCGAGCGCCGCCGTGCTGATCGGCGACGAGGACCCGCAGTTCGCCTCGGGCAGCTATGTGATCGTGCAGAAGTACGTACACGACCTGCAGGCGTGGAAGGCCCTTCCCGTCGAGGCGCAGGAGATGGTGATCGGGCGCCGGAAGCTGTCGGACATCGAACTGGACGACGCCGTCAAACCGGCCGACTCACACGTGGCCCTCACCACGATCGAAGACCCCGACGGGACCAAGCACGAGATCCTGCGCGACAACATGCCTTTCGGGACGGTCGGACAGGGCGAGTTCGGCACGTACTTCATCGGATACGCCCGCACTCCGACCGTCACCGAGCGGATGCTGAAGCGCATGTTCCTGGGCGCTCCGCCGGCGTCCCACGACCGGATCCTGGACTACTCCACACCGGTCACCGGGTCGCTGTTCTACGTGCCAAGCAGCGACTTCCTGGACGACCTTCCCGAACCGCCGGGCCGGAGCGGGACGGCTGACGCCGATACGGCGCCGCCTGTGGCCAGATTTCCGGCCGTGAACGGCTCCCTGGGAGTCGGCGGTCTGCGGAAGCAACAGAAGGCGAGCACCGCCGATGGACAATCTGCACCGTGAACTGGCGCCCATCTCGGCCGTCGCGTGGGCCGATATGGAGCAGGAGGCGCGACACACCTTCAAACGCCACGTGGCCGGCCGCCGGATCGTCGACGTTCCCGATCCGGGCGGCACCGAACTGTCCGGGGTGGGCACCGGCCGCCTCGAGGCCGCCGAGGCTCCGGCAGAAGGGATCACGGCCCATACCCGCGCCTTCCGGCCCCTGGTGGAGCTGCGGGTGCCGTTCACCGTGGATCGGCAGCAGGTGGACGATGTGGAACGCGGAGCCAAGGACACGGACTGGCAGCCGGTGCAGGACGCGGCGCGGGACATCGCGCTCGCCGAGGACCGGGCCGTGTTCGAGGGCTACGCCGCCGCCGGAATCGCGGGCCTGCGCTCAAGCTCGTCGAACCGGGCGCTCACCCTGCCCACCGAGGTACGCGAGTACCCGACCGTCGTCAGCGAGGCCGTGAGCGCGCTGCGGCTGGCGGGTGTCGGGGGTCCGTACACCATGGCGCTGAGCGTCGAGGCGTACACCGCCGTCAGCGGTACGTCCGACCACGGCTATCCGGTCGTCAAGCACATCGCCCGCCTCCTGGGAGGCGACATCGTCTGGGCGCCCGCGATCGACGGGGCCTTCCTGCTGTCCACCCGGGGCGGCGACTTCGAACTGCGCATCGGCCAGGATGTGTCCATCGGCTATCTGTCGCACGACGAGCGCAGCATCCGGCTGTACTTCCAGGAGTCGCTGACCTTCCTCGTGTACACGAGCGAAGCCGTGGTGCCCGTGGGTCGCCCGGCACCCGGGTAGCTCCTACGACAGCATCAGCCGGCCGAGAAGCCGTCCGGTCGAGTCACCAGGCGCACCAGGTCCGCCCAGGTGGCCTGGAGGTCGTCGGCGGGGATTCCGCGATCGCGGACCAGATGGTCCGCCGTCTCGAAGGCCGTGAAGGCGAGCAGGGCATGGGCGAGCACGTCGGAGTCGGTGTCGACGCCCGCTTCCCACAGGAGGTCCGAGACATGGCGGTGAAACGCGCGGCCCGTCTCGGAGGCGTTGCGGTTCCGGGGCCGGAGTTGTCGCGCCAAGGCGGCGCCCAGGTCCGTGGCATCGGCGATGCGGTCGATCAGGGTCCAGCCGAACGCCGTCAGCCGGTCCGCCGCCGGCGCACCGGGGCCAAGTGGCGGGGGACCCGAGGTGCACACCTCGCGGAAGTCGGCCTCGACCTCGTCGAGGAGGACGCGCAGAAGGCCCTCCCGATCACCGAAACGGCGGAAGAGGGTGCCCTTCCCCACCCCGGCCTCCTTCGCGACCGCCTCCATCGTCACATGCTCGGCGCCGTGCTCGCTGACCAGGCGACGGGCGGCCGCCAGCAGCCGGGCGCGGTTGCGGGCGGCGTCGGAACGCTCGGCGCCGCCGGCGGTGCCATCCGGTGTCTCCATCAGCGCCGAGGCTAACGGCGCGGGACGGTGCCGGGATGCGACCCCGGCCCCAGTCCGTGTCGGCAGATGGGACTAGGACTCCGGCAGGACTCCCCTCCCCAGCGACTAGCGATCTTGGGTCTGGAGAATTAGGTTCTCTACTGCGAGAATCCAATCACCATCCGACTGCCGTTCCAGAGCGAGGGAGGCGGGCCAGTGGCGCCCACCGACGAGCCGTCCGACGACATTCACGCGATCGACTTCTTCCGTGACGACGGGGCGGTGGCGGACCCGTACCCCTACTTCGACTCCCTGCGCACACGCTGTCCCGTGCTCCGCGAACCCCATCACGACGTCGTGATGGTGACGGGATACGACGAGGTGGTGGAGGTGGCCCAGGACTCCAAGTCCTTCTCGTCCTGCGTCTCGGTCACCGGCCCCTTCCCCGGCTTCCCGGTCCCGCTCGAAGGGGAAGACGTCAGCGACCTGATCGAGCGGCACCGCGACGAGCTGCCGATGAGCGACCAGCTGCCGACCCTCGACCCGCCGGTGCACACCGCGCACCGCGCACTGCTGATGCGGCTGATCACGCCCAAGCGCCTGAAGCAGAACGAGGCGGCCATCGGGGAGATCGCCGACCGGATGCTGGACACCTTCCTGGCACGGGGCGAGGGCGAGTTCATCAGCGAGTTCGCCGGCCCCTTCACGCTGCTGGTCATCGCCGATCTGCTGGGTGTGCCCGAGGAGGACCGGGAGGAATTCCTCGACCGGCTCCAGCGCCGGCCGCAGGCCGGGGGCGGCATCGGCAGCACCGGCGAGGGCGCGATGGCGCACTCGCCGTTGGAGTTTCTGTACGGGCGCTTCGCGGACTACATCGAGGACCGGCGGCGGCAGCCACGCGACGATGTGCTGACCGGCCTGGCCACCGCCAGGTTCCCGGACGGCTCCCTGCCCGATGTCGCCGATGCGGTGCGGGTGGCCGCCAATGTGTTCTCGGCCGGGCAGGAGACGACCGTACGGCTGCTCAGCTCCGCGCTCATGCTGATCGCCGAACACCCGGACATCCAGGAGCGGTTGCGTACGGAACGCGGCCTCATCCCCAACTTTGTCGAGGAGGTGCTACGGGCGGAGAGCCCGGTCAAGGGCGACTTCCGGCTCGCCCGGATCCCCACCACGGTGGGCGGCGTCGACATTCCGGCGGGCACCACCCTCATGCTGCTCAACGGCGCGGCCAACCGCGATCCGCGGAAGTTCGAGGACCCGGCCACCTTCGACCCGGCCCGTCCCAACGCCCGTCACCACCTCGCCTTCGGCCGCGGCATCCACACCTGCCCCGGTGCGCCGCTGGCCCGGGCCGAGGCGCGGGTGGGCATCGAGCGGCTGCTGGACCGCACGAGCGACATCAGGATCTCCGAGCGTGTGCACGGCCCCGCGGACGCACGCCGCTACCGGTATCTGCCGACGTACATCCTGCGGGGCCTGACCCACCTCAATCTGGAGTTCACGCCCGCCGGGGAGGCCACACGATGAAGGTCGTCATCGACGAGGACCGCTGCCGCGGCCACGCGGTCTGCTGCACGCTCTGCCCCGAGGTCTTCGACCTCAGCGACGACGGCTACGCGGTCGTCGAACCGGCCGACGTTCCGGCGCAGTTCGAGCAGGCCGTACGCACCGCGGCGACGTCCTGCCCCGAACGTGCCATCACCGTGCTGATCTGACCCGTGGCCGGTGCCGGCCGGCTCACTTCTCCGCGGCCGCCAGAGCAGCCTGCGCCTTCGTACGGTAGACGGCCAGCTTCTCCGCCGGGGCGACGATCTGGTGGCTGCGGGGCTTGATGGACACATCGTGGCCCTCGGCGGCCTTCCGCAGGGCGCCCACGGTGGCCCGCTCGCGCGGGATGTGTGCGAACGGGTCGAAGGAGTACCAGCGCATCGCGTTCTCGTACGTCATCTTGTTGATCTCCGCGTCCGGTACGGAGTTCGCGGTGAGCACGTCGTGCAGTTCCTCCGGGGCGTTCGGCCACATGGAGTCGCTGTGCGGGTAGTCGGCCTCCCAGCAGATGTTGTCGATGCCGATCTCATGGCGCAGCTTCACCCCGATCGGATCGGAGATGAAGCAGGTCAGGAAGTGCTCACGGAAGATCTCGGACGGCAGCTTGCCGCCGAAGTCCTGGAGGGTCCAGGTGGCGTGCATCTCGTAGGTGCGGTCGATCCGCTCCAGGAAGTACGGGATCCAGCCGGTGCCGCCCTCCGACAGCGCGATCTTGACGTCGGGGTACTCCTTGAGGACGCGGGACCACATCAGGTCGGCCGCCGCCTGAACGAGGTTGACCGGCTGGAGCGTGATCATCACATCCGGCGGGGCGTCGGCGGAGGTGATGGCGAGGCGGCCGGAGGAGCCGATGTGCAGGTTCATCACCGTGCCGCAGTCCGTCAGCGCCCGCCATACCGGGTCCCAGTAGTCGGTGTGGAAGCTGGGGTAGCCGAGCGGGACCGGGTTCTCGGGGAAGGTGAGCGAGTGGCAGCCCTTCTCGGCGACCCGCCGGATCTCCTGGGCGCACAGTTCGGCGTCCCAGATCGCGGGGAGAGCCATCGGGATGAAGCGGCCGGGATGGGCCGCGCACCACTCGTCGATGTGCCAGTCGTTGTAGGCCCGTACCAGGGCGAGGGAGAAGTCGGAGTCCTCCGTGGCGAACATCCGGGCCGAGAAGCCGGGGAAGGAGGGGAAGTTCATCTGGGCGAGGACACCGCCGGCGTTCATATCGGCGACCCGCTCGTCGACGTCGTAGCAGCCGGGCCGGATCTCGTCCAGGCCCTGCGGCTCCATGCCGTACTCCTCCTTGGGACGCCCGGCGACCGCGTTGAGGGCGGAGTTGCCGACGGTGTTGTCCCGGAACTGCCAGACATCACTGCCGTCCTCGCGGTGGACCAGGCGCGGGGCGTCCTTCTTGTACCGCTCCGGCAGGTGGTTGGCGAAGATGTCGGGCGGCTCGATGATGTGGTCGTCGACGCTGATCAGGATCATGTCGTCGCGGTTCATACGGGCTCCTTGGGGCTTGGCTGGGATCAGTCCGAGGCGGGCAGCGCTTTGGGGGCCTTGATGGTCAGCGGCTTGCCGCCGTAGGTGAGCGGACCGGCGCCGGAGGCGGTGCAGAGAAGTTCGAGGGTGTCGGCGGCGTCGACGTACCGCTTGCCGATGAGGGCGCCGGGCGCCTCGTCGGAGGGGGGCGGGGCGGGGACTTCGGTGGCGGGGACCATCGGACTGCCGCCGCACTCGACGGTGCCCGCCGCGTCCCGCGGGGCCCGGATGACGATGACGCGGGTGGAGCTGGTGGCGGAGGCGAGCTGGTCACCGGGGCGCGGGGTCGGTGCGGGGGACTCCATTGCGCGGTTCTCCTTCGGGTACGGGTGCTGGTGTGCCGAGGCGCTCCCCCAGCCGGTCCAGGTCGTACGACTGGCGGGCGAGCCAGAAGCGCAGGAAGCCGGTGAGCGAGTAGCGCAGGAACAGGGCGCCCCCCACCACGGCGGCGGCGATCCCGCCGAGGCCGATGGCGAGGGCGTCGCCCTGGGCCAGGGAGTTGTCGGTGGCGTGGGCGAGCGGGAAGGCGAGGGCGCCGAGGAAGAGGCCCGCCGCCATGAGCAGTCCGCCGAGGCGCAGCCACAGGGCCGCGCGGGCGGCGGCGGGGTCGGGGATCTTCAGCTCGGCGAGCTCGCGGACGAACCGGTCCGCGCGCGCCTCGGAGGCGGAGGTCATGTCGGGCTCCCCAGGTAATAGGAGGACAGTTCGGCGTGCAGGGAGCTGTCGGGGTGCCCCTGCCACTGGATCCGGCCGCCGGCGAGGACGGCGGCGTGGTCGGCGATCTTCAGGACGGCGGCGGCGAACTGTTCGACCACGAGCACCGCGACGCCCTGCCGCGCGATCTCGGCGACGTGCTCGTACAGTTCGGCGACGACCAGCGGGGCGAGTCCCATGGAGAGCTCGTCGAGCAGCAGGACGGCGGGGTCGGTGGCCAGGCCCCGGGCGAGGGCGAGCATCTGCTGTTCGCCGCCGGAGAGCGTGCCCGCGTGCTGTGCGCGGCGGGCGCCGAGTACGGGGAACCGGGCGTACGCGGTCTCCTCGATCTCCTCCCGGCCGCGACCGGCGAAGGTCATCATCAGGAGGTTGTCGCGTACGGAGAGGTTGGGGAAGACCCCGCGGCCCTCGGGGATGAGGCAGACGCCGACGCGGGCGAGGTCCTGGGGACGTGCACCGGTGGTGTCCCGGCCACCGAGGAGCACCCGGCCGCCGGTGGGCGGGTGCATACCGGCGGCGGTCTTGAGGGCGGTGGTCTTTCCGGCGCCGTTGGGGCCGATGAGCGTCACCACCTGGCCCGCTTCGACGGCGAGATCGATGCCGTGCAGCACGGTGATGCCACCGTAGGCGGCCCGGATGCGGGACAGTTCGAGCAGCGGGGTCACGGTTGTGCCTCCCCCAGATAGGCCGCGAGGACCGCCTTGTCCTGCCGGATCCGCGCGGGCGGACCGCAGGCGACGACGGCCCCCAGGTCGAGGACGTACACCTCGTCGCAGACGCCCATCACCAGGCTCATGTCGTGTTCGACGAGCAGCACCGCTGTGCCGCCGTCCGCGAGGGAGCGGAGCAGGGCGGCGAAGCGTTCGGTCTCCTCGGTGTCCTGTCCGGCCGCCGGTTCGTCGAGGAGCAGTACCCGCGGGTCGAGGACGAGGGCGCGGCCGACCTCCACGAGGCGGGCGAGTCCGGTGGGGAGAGCGTCGGCGCGGTCGTCGGCCACCTGGGTCAGGCCGAGCCGGTCGAGCACCTCCTCCGCGGTACGGGACGCCTGGCGCCGCCCGGAGCCGAGTTCGGCGGCGACGAGGAGGTTGTCGCGCACCGAGAGGCGGCCGAAGAGCTCCAGATGCTGGAAGGTGCGGGACAGGCCACGGCGGGCGCGGCGGGCGGGGCCCTCGCGGGTGATGTCCCTGCCGTCCAGCCGCACCCGGCCGGTCCGGGGGCGGCGCAGTCCGCAGACCACGTCGAACAGGGTGCTCTTCCCTGCTCCGTTGGGTCCGATGAGCCCGGTGACGCGGCCCGCCTCGGCGGTCAGCGACACCCCGTCGAGGGCCCGGCGTCCGCCGAAGGTGACGGTCACCTCCTCAGCCCGCAGCAGTGGCACGGTTCAGCGCCTCCCCGTCCTCGGGCCGCCAGGGGCGGCGCAGTCCCCACCACTCCAACGGGATGTCGGAGGGCCCTTGTCGGCGTGCGGCGGCCCGGACGCGTAGCGCCAGGGCCGCCGCGAGGGCCACGGCGAGCAGCGGCCATCCGTCGGCCGCGCCGACCGCGGCGAGCAGCCAGCAGCCGGCGAGTACGACGCACAGGGCGGGCATCAGCAGCCGGTCACGGACCAGCGGCGCCCATTCGGCGCGCATCCCGGCGAGCACGCCGCTCGGGCTGTGGGCCAGGCCCATCCCGGCGAGCGCGACGAGGAGCGCGGTCACGTCATGGGCCCAGGGGCCGAGCCCGTCGAACAACTGGGCCGGTACGACGAAGGCGACACCGGTGAACAGACCCGCGCCGACCGCGCCGAGCCCGCCGATCACCGCGATGAGGAAGATGGGCAGTCCGGCGACGAGGTTGAACTGCTCGGCGGTGACGGTCTGCAGCTGCATGCCGTACAGCGCGCCGCCCAGCCCCGCGATCCCGGCCGACAGCGCGAACACCGCCGCCTTGGCGCCGAGCAGGCGCCCGCCGAGGGTGGCGTAGGCGGCCTCGCTGTCCCGCAGTGCGATCAGGCGGCGCCCGAACCTGCCTCGGCGCAGCGCGACGACACCGAGCGAGGCGAGGGCGAGGCAGACCGCGGCCAGGAGCAGCAACTGAGTCGGCGAGGTGAGGTGCAGGCCGAAAATGTCCGGTCCGGTGATGACCACCGAGCCCTGGTCGAACAGGGCGATGCGCACACCGAGCACGTCGAAGGCGGGCAGGGTGAAGATCCAGCGGTCGAGGACGACGGCGAAGGCGACGGTGCCCAGGGCCAGGTAGATCCCGGACAGGCGCAGGGCCGGCAGCGCGATGAGCGCGCCGACTGCCGCGGCCACCAGCACGGCGACGGGCAGCGCCCACAGTTGCCCCTGCGCGCCGAGGTGTCCCCACACCACCGCGCCGATCCCGGCGATGGACAGCTGGCACAGGGAGATCTGCCCGGCGTACCCGGCGAGTGGGACGTACGACAGGGCGATGACGCCGAGCGAGAAGACCGTGCCGTACGAGACGATCGCGTCCTCGGTCAGCACGGTCACGAGGAGCAGCGCGAACACGAGGATGCTCCCCGCGAGGAGCAGGCTGCCGCGCACCGTCGGCAGCGGCACCCGCACCAGGGTACGGTCGCGGCCGCGCAGCCTTCGGTGCGGGAAGGCGAGCAGGGCCAGGAGGAGCAGCAGGGCCGGGGCGGCCAGCCGCAGGCCCGGCAGGTAGTCGTTCCGCGGCAGGTAGCCGGTGAGGTATGCCTCCAGCAGGGCGACGACGACCGCGCCGAGGAAGGTCAGCGGGAGGCTGCGCAGGCGGCCGAAGACGGCGGCGGTGTAGGCGCTGACGATGAGCAGCGACAGCTGCTGGGCGTCCAGTGCGACGGTGGGGGCGATGAGGATGCCGCCGACGGCGGCGAGCTGGATGCCCAGCACCCAGGCCAGCCGCCCCGCGCGCAGCGGGTCGGCGCCGGTGAGCCGGGCGAGTGCGCGGTCGTCGACGCAGGCGCGCATCTGGGTGCCGGCGCGGGTGCGGTGCAGCAGGACCCACAGAGCCGCCGCGATCGCGAGGGCGGCCGCCATGGTGATCGCCTGGTGCCAGGTGACGGCGGCCGGGCCCAGCCGGATCGCGGGACGGTCGGCGAGGAACGGGCTGAGCGGGCGCGGGGTGTTGGGGTCCCACACCCAGCGGGCGAGCGCGATGCACCCGGTGAGCAGGGCCACCGTCATCACGAGGCGTTCGGCCTCGCCGAGTGCCTGTACGGGGCGCATCAGGACGCGTTCCACGAACAGTCCGAAGGCGGGCGCGAGCACGAGCAGCACGGCGGCGAGGGCGAGCGGTACCGGCCAGCCCCAGCCGACGGCGAGCTGCCAGTAGGCGAAGGCGGCGAGCATCCCGGCCGCACCATGGGCGAAGTTGAACACTCCGGCCGTGGTGTGGGTGAGTACCAGGCCGCTGCCGATCACGGCGTAGATGGCGGCGGTACTCAGGCCCACCACCGTGAAGGCCAGGAACTGATCCATGATTTGGAAACTAGCTTCTCCTTATTGGAGAAGCAACCATTCGCGCAGAGGGAGCTTCCCTGCCGTTGACGACTCCCCCTGCCGCATGGAAGCGTGATACTCGAATTCGAGAATCACATTCTCCAGGAGGACCCGGTGAGTGACACCGACGATCTGGTGGCGATCGAACAGCTCCTGGCCCGCTACGCGGTCGCCATGACCCGCGGTGACGTGGACCGGGTGCTCGCCGTCTTCACCCCGGACGGCACCTACAGCGCCTTCGGCGACAGCTACCCCCTCGACGAGTTCCCGGCGCTGATCGCCGCCGCGCCCAAGGGCCTCTTCCTCGTCGGCACGCCCGTGATCGAGCTCGACGGCGACAGCGCCACCGGCACCCAGCCGCTGTGCTTCGTCGAGCACTCCGAGCACGAGCTGCGCATCGGCTACTACCAGGACACGTACGCCCGCACACAGGACGGCTGGCGCCTGCACACCAGGGCCATGACCTTCATCCGGCGCAGCGGCGCACACGACTCGGGCCGTCCGCACGCCTTCGAACGCGGCCGTTCATGAGGACCGAGGAGTTCCGGCAGTCCTTGCGGAGCTGGCTCGACACCCATGATCTGACCCCGGAGACGAACCATCACGACCTCGACGCCCAGGTGGCCCAACTTGCCCGGGTTCGGCGGGCGTTGTGGGACGCCGACTGGATGCGCCACGGCTGGCCGCGGGAGGTCGCCGGGCTCGGCGGGCCGAGCGTGCTGCGTGCGGTGCTGGGCGAGGAGGTCGCCTCCCGCGATCTGGCGGAACCCGGCATCTGGTCCATGGTCGAGGTCCTGGTCCCCACCCTCATCGACTACGCGCCGCCCGCGCTCGCCGCCGAGATGGTGCCACGGCTGCTGGGCGGCGCGGAGCAGTGGTGCCAGGGCTTCTCCGAGCCCGGTTCCGGCAGCGATCTGGCGTCGCTGTCCACGCGGGCGGTGCGCGACGGGGACGCGTGGGTGGTGACCGGCCAGAAGGTGTGGACGAGCCTCGCGCAGTACGCGGCCCGCTGCGTCCTGCTGGCCCGCACCGGAGGACCGGGGCACGACGGCATCAGCGCCTTCTTCGTCGACATGGACTCCCCCGGCGTCACCGTGCGCCCCCTGCGCACCATGCACGGCGTCGACGAGTTCGCCGAGGTCTTCCTCGACGAGGTGCGTGTCCCGGCGGCCCGGCTCCTCGGGGCTCCGGGGGACGGCTGGCGGCTGGCCATGGACCTGCTGCCGCACGAACGGTCCACCTGCTTCTGGCACCGGGTCGCCCACCTCTACAGCCGTCTCGACCGCCTCCTCGCGCAGAGCTGCGAACCCGACGCCGACGCGCTCGGCGCCGCCTGGCTCGAGCTGCACACCGTGCGCTGCCGCTCGGCCGCCACCCAGCGGTCCCTCGCGGAGACCGGGCGGCTCGGCCCGGAGACCTCCGTCGACAAGATCCTGCTGGCCACCGCCGAACAACGGCTGTTCGACACCGCGCGTGACCTGCTGCCGGGCACCGTCGAACTTGCGGCGGACGACACGTGGCGCACCGAGTACCTCTACTCGCGGGCCGCGACCATCTACGGCGGCACCGCCGAGATCCAGCGCAACATCGTCGCCCGCCGTCTGCTGGACCTCGGGAAGGAGTGACGCGCGTGGACGCCGCCGAACGGGAACTGCTGGCAGAGGCCCTGCGCAAGACGCTGACGTCGGACACCGATGCGGACACCGATGCGGGCGCCAATGCCGACGCCGACGCGGACGCCGGCCTGGCGGACCTGGGCTGGCCACAGATGCTGACTGAGGAACCCGGCACCGCCGTCCCGCTCGTCTTCCGGCTGCTCGGCGAGACGGGCGCGCATGCGCCGGTCCTCAACGACGTTCTCCTGCACGCGACCGGCCGGCCGCTCGGGGGCACGCTTCCGCTGCCGTACGCGGGCGGCGCCTGGGTGGAGTGGCCGCGGGACGGATCGGGCGACGGGACGGCGCTGGACCCCGCGCTCCCGCTCCGCCGGGTGGACCCGGGCGATCCGGTCCCGCTGGCCGCCGGGCGCCTGGCACTCGGCTGGTGGCTGCTCGGCACGGGCCGCGCGATGCTCGACCTCGCTCGCCAACACGTGCTGGACAGGGTCCAGTTCGGCCGCCCGCTCGCCTCCTTCCAGGCCCTTCGGCACCGGCTCGCCGAGACGTACGTGGCCCTGGAGGGCGCCGAGGCGGCCCTCGCCGCCGCCGCGGACGACACCGGCGCCCTGCTCGCCAAAGCGGCGACGGGCCGGGCCGCGCTCACCGCCGCCCGCCACTGCCAGCAGGCACTCGGCGGCATCGGGTTCACCGCCGAGCACGGCCTGCACCGGCACGTCAGACGCGCCCTGGTGCTCGACGGGCTGCTCGGCTCGGCCCGCGAACTGACCCGCGAGGCGGGCGCGTCGCTGCTGCGCGAGGGGCGGGCGCCCCGCCTCGTCGACCTGTGAGTGCTGGACTCGTGAGTACTCGACCTTTGAGGGAGTACGTGTGACCACGGACCTGTGGCACGATCTGCTCGGCTGCCTCGACCTCGCGCCGCTGGGAGGCGGCGCCTACGAAGGCCGCTCGCAGCGACTGGAGTACCACCGGCTGTTCGGCGGTCAGCTCCTCGCCCAGTTCGCGCGCGCCGCCACCCTCGCCGCGCCCGACAAGGGCCTGAAGTCACTGCACACGCAGTTCCTGCGCGAGGGCAGCACCGATGAGCCCGTGCGCTACGAGACGGACGTGCCGCAGCAGGGGCGCACCTTCGCGACCGTACGGCTCACCGCCCGTCAGGGGCAGCGGGTCATCGCGGTGGCGAACGCGAGCCTGCACACCTGGGAGGACGGGCAGCCGGAGCGGCAGACGGTCGATTCCGCACCGGCGCTGCCCGGCCCGGAGCGGATCGTGGACCTCGGAGTGCTGCCCTGGGAGTCGAGGGCGGCGACCGACCTCGACACCGAGAAGTCCGAGCCGCCCGGCTACGAGCTGTGGACCCTGATCCCCCAGGTCCACCGGGTCCTGGCACCCGCTCTTGTCGCCTACGCCACCGACCTCACGCCGATCGGTACCGCGCTGCGGCCCATGGCAGGCGTCACACAGACGGGCGCGGGGCGCACGTTCACATCGGCCGTCACCTCGCACACCGTGTGGTTCCACCGCCCGTTCGACACCGGGGAGTGGCTGCTGCTGCGCCAGCACAGCCCGCTCGCCGCGCACGGGCGGTGCTTCGGGCGCGGCGACGTACTGGGCGCCCAGGGGGCGCTGATCGCGTCGTACGCGCAGGAGGCGCTGTTGCGCTTCGGCTGACGCCCGCCCCGGGCGCGGCTCAGGGTGCGCCGCCCCGGGCCGGACTCAGGGCGCGGGCACCTCCACGACCAGCGCGGAGCCCATACCGCCTCCCGCACACATGGCGGCCACACCCACTCCCCCACCCCTGCGGCGCAGTTCGTGGACGAGGGTGACGACCATGCGCGCACCCGTCGCGGCGACCGGATGGCCGAGGGAGCAGCCGCTGCCGTTGACGTTCACCGCCTCGGGGTCCAGGCCGAGTTCGCGGACGGCCGCGACCGGCACCGACGCGAACGCCTCGTTGATCTCGAACAGATCCACATCGGACACCGCCATACCGGCCCGCTGAAGCGCCTTGGGGATGGCGTACCCGGGGGTGAGCCCGGTCTCGGCGGGGTCCAGGGCGACCGACGCCCAGGAACGTATGATCCCCAGGGCGGGCAGGCCGAGGCGGCCGTCCGCGACCGCCAGGGCCGCCGCCGCGTCGTTCGCCCCGCACGCGTTGCCCGCGGTGATCGAGAAGCCCTCGATCTCCGGGTGGAGCGGCTTGAGGGCGGCGAGCTTTTCCGCGCTGGTGTTACGGCGCGGATGCTCATCGGCCTCGAAAGGGCCGTGCGGGGTGTCGACGGGCACGACCTCGGCCTTGAACCGGCCCTCGTCGAGCGCGCGCACGGCGTTGCGGTGCGAGCGCAGCGCCCACGCGTCCATGTCCTCGCGGGTGATCCCGGCACGCACCGCCGTGTTCCAGCCGACCGTGATCGACATATCGAGGTTGGGGGCGTCGGGGCGGTCGGGGTGCGAGGGCGGCACCCATTTCTCGGCGCCCCGGTAGGACAGCTTGGGCGCGGTGGAGGCGGAGTTGACCCCTCCGGCCAGTACGAGCCGGTCCATGCCGGCGCGGATCGAGGCCGCGGCGGTCTGGACCGCGGCGAGCCCTGCCGCGCAGTGCCGGTTGAGGGCCAGGCCCGGCACGCGCGGCAGTCCGGCGGTGACGGCCGCATGCCGCGCGACGACCCCACCGCCGTAGTGGGTTTCGGCGAGCACCACATCGTCGACGAGGGCGGGGTCAAGCCCCTCGGCGACCGCCGTGACGACGCGGTCGGCAAGTTCGTAGGCGGTGGTGTCCCGCAGGCTCCCCTTGAAGGCGGTGCCGATCGGTGTGCGCAGGGCGGTGACCAGGACGGCTTCAGGCATCGGCGGCCTCTTCCAGTTCTGTGACGAGGGTGCGGCGCAGGAGCTTGCCGGTGGGTGTGCGGGGCAGTTCGGGGCGGAAGACGACGGTGTCCGGGGTCTTGGCGGAGCGCAGCCGCTGCCGGGCGAAGGACCGGATGTCCTCGGGGTCTCCGGCCCCGACCAGGACGGCGACCAGCCGCTGCCCCCACTCGGGGTCGGGCACGCCGAGCACGGCGGCCTCCCGTACGCCCGGGTACTGCAGCAGTACGTCCTCGATCTCGGCGGGCGCGATGTTCTCGCCGCCGCGGATGATGGTGTCGTCGGCACGGCCCTCGATGAAGAGATAGCCCATCTCGTCCAGTCGTCCCCGGTCGCGGGTGGCGAACCAGCCGTCGGTTTCGAGGGCACGGCCTCCGGCGTACTCCCCGGAGATCTGCTCGCCGCGTACGAAGACGAGCCCGGTCCTGCCGGGGTCGAGCACCTTGCCGTCCGCGTCCCGGATCTCCACCCCGATCCCGGGCAGCGGACGGCCCACCGAGCCGAGCCGTTCGCGCACCGCCGGATCGCCGGAGGCCAGCGCCCTCCGGTGGTCCTCGGGGCCGAGGACGCAGATGGAGGAGGCGGTCTCGGTCAGCCCGTAGGCGCCCACGAACCCGGTATCGGGGAACTGCCGCAGCGCCCGCTCCACCACCGGGCGCGGGGCGCGCGCCCCGCCGTAGGCGAGGCTGCGCAGGGTGGGCGCGTCGGCCCGGCCGTCGCCGAGTTCGGCCGTGATCCGGGCGAGCATGGTCGGCACCAGCATGGCGTGGGTGACGCCCTCGCGGCGTACGGTCGCCAGCCAGCCCGTCGGATCGAAGGCGGACTGGTAGACGATCCGGCGGCCCGCGTAGAGGTTCGTCAGCAGGTTCATCAGCCCGGCCACGTGGTACGGCGGGAGCGCCACCAGCGTCGCGTCGCCCGCTTCGGCCGAGCCGAAGTCCTGGGTGTTGAAGACGTAGGCCAGCAGATGGCGATGGCGGAGCAGGGCCGCCTTGGGGGCGGAGGTGGTGCCGCTGGTGTAAAGGATGACGGCGGTGGCGTCCCGGTCGTCGGGCACCGGCCGCCACTCCGGTTCACCGGTCGGGGCCAGCAGGGCGTCGAGATCGCCGGGGTGCAGCACCTCGGCGCCCGGGTGCCGCTCCAGCAGGGCGCTCAGCTGGTCTTCCCCGAGTCGGTAGTTGAGGGGGACGAACGGTACGCCGGCCAGGGCCGCGCCGAACAGGGCCACCGGGTAGGAGACGTGGTTCGCGCCCAGGTACAGGACGGCCGAGCGGTCACGGAAGCGGTCGGCCGCGTGGCGCGCGAGGCGCTGGAGTTCGGCGGCGGAGAGCGAACGGCCGTCCTCGGTGACGGCCGACCGGTCCCCCGCCGAGGCGGCCATTTCCAGGATCACGGCTATATTCATGAGAATTCCATTCTCATATACTCAGAGGCTCACTCGCAAGAGAGGGGAACGATGGTGCGCATCGAAGGTTCCTCGGCCCTGGTGGTCGGCGGCGCGGGCGGGCTGGGCGAGGCGACGGTACGGCGACTGCACGCCGCGGGAGCCCGGGTGGTGGTCGCCGATCTCGCCGACGACAAGGGCAAGGCGCTGGAGGCCGAGCTCGGGGTGCGCTACGTCCGCACCGACGCCACGGACGAGGCGTCGCTCACGGCCGCCGTCGAGGCGGCAGAGGACGCCGGGGGCACCGGGGGCACCGGGGAGTTCCGCATCGCGGTGGACTGCCACGGCGGCCCGGCGAGCGGCGGGCGGCTCGTCGGCAAGGACGGCTCCCCCCTGGACCTCGCCGGATTCCGCACCACCGTCGACGTCTACCTGACCGGGGTCTTCAACGTACTGCGGCTGGCCGCCGCGGCGATCGCCCGCACCGCGCCGGCCGGCGAGGACGGCGGGCGGGGCGTGATCGTCATGACGTCGTCCATCGCGGCGTACGAGGGGCAGATCGGCCAGCTGCCGTATGCCGCCGCGAAGGGCGGGGTGAGCGCGATGACGCTGGTCGCGGCGCGCGACCTGTCCCCGCTCGGCATCCGGGTGGTGTCCGTCGCGCCCGGGACGGTGCTCACGCCCGCGTACGGGAAGGCGGCCGGCACGCTGGAGGCGTACTGGGGTCCGCAGGTGCCCCATCCGCGGCGGATGGGGCGGCCCGAGGAGTACGCGGCCCTGGTCCAGCACCTGTGCGAGAACGACTACCTCAACGGCGAAGTGATCCGTCTGGACGGCGGGTTGAGGTTCCCGCCCAAGTGACCCGGGTGACGGCCGACCGGTGTTCAGTCGGCGGCCATCTCCTGGCGCGCCTTGGCCCACAGCCAGGCCGCGTAGGTGTGCAGCCCCTCGCCGAGTTCGCGGTTCATCCGGCCGGCGAGGGCGCGGGCGTAGCTGCCCTCGAGGAGGGCGGCGAGCCGGAAGCAGGCGAGGACCTGGTACCAGCGGAACGTGGAGACGTCACGGCCGGTCGCCTCGCCGTAGTACGCGACGAGCTCGGCCCGGCCGGGCACCCCGTCCCAGGGCTGGAACTGCGGATCGCTGCCCGGCGGATCGCCCTTCTCCCGCCAGGCGGTCAGGATCCAGGCCAGGTCGAGCAGCGGATCGCCCAGCGAGGTCATCTCCCAGTCGACGATCGCGGCGAGGCGCGGCGCGTCGTGCGCGAACATCACATTGGCGAACTGCAGATCGCCGTGGACGATCCCGGTGGCGCCGGACTTCGGGGCGTGGGCGGTGAGCCAGTCGGCGACGGTATCGACCAGCGGGGACTCGTGCTCGCGGTAGGTGGCGTCGGCACGGTAGCCGTGCAGCATCTTCAGATACTTCGGCGGCTGCCGCTCCAGCCAGCCCTCGGGACGGCCCAGGTCGTCCAGGCCGTGCGCGTACGGGTCCACGGCGGCGAGCTTCGCGGCGCCATCGACGAGGGCGAAGGCGACCGTACGCCGCCACTCGGCGTCTTCGGCGTAGCTGCCGGGCAGCCGGCCCCGTGGCATAAAGCCGTCGATCTTCTCCAGAACGGAGAACGGACCGCCCAGCACCGATGCTTCGAGCACGCTCGCGTGCAGGCGCGGATGCGGTACGTCCGTGTCGGCGAGGGCGGCGAGGGCGCGGCTCTCGCGCCGGAAGGCGTCCGAGGCCCCGGAGGCCAGCTGGCGCCCCGGGCGGCGCAGCACGAGTTCGGTGCCGTCGGCGCGGCGGAGGGTGAACAGGAGGTTCTGGGCGCCGCCGGTGAGGGGTTCCAGGGCGGTCACGGGACCGTCTCCGGGGAGCTCGGCGAGGCCCGGCCAGGCGTTGAGGCGGCCGAGGTCTTCTTTGGCATCGTCGCGGGTGGTCACCAGGTCACCGCCGTTTCCTTCAGCCGGTCCGCGTAGGTGGCGCGGGCCGCGGCCAGCCGGGTGGGCAGATGTGCGGAGCCGAAGAGGGGGTCCTCGGCGGGCACGGCGTCCTTGAGGAGGAGCCGCGCCACGACGTCCTGGTGGGCCTCGGTGGGGCCGTCGGCGACGCCGAGCGTCGGGCCTGACTGCCACATACGGGTCAGCGGCAGCTCGTTGGAGACGCCGAGGGCGCCGTGCAGATGGAGGGCGCGATAGGCGATGTCGACCAGGATCTTCGGGGTGACGACCTTCACGCCGGAGACATGGAGTCGGGCGCGGCGCGCGTCGGCCTTGTCGCCGGTGCGGTTGGCGCGGTCCATCTGCCAGGCCGCGTGCAGGACCTGGAGGCGGAACTGCTCGATCTGGATCCAGGTGTCGGCCAGTTGGTGGCGGACGGACTGCTGGTCGGAGAGCGGGCCGCCACGCGTACGGCGGGAGGCGATCCGCTCGGTCATCATCTCCAGTGCGCGCTTGCACTGCCCCACGGACCGCATCGCGTGGTGCAGCCGCCCACCGCCGAGCCGGGTCTGTGCGATGACGAAACCGGAGCCGGGCTCGCCGAGCAGGTTGTCTGCGGGGACACGGCAGTCGGCGAACCGCAGATAGGCGTGGACGCCCTGACCCAGCGGCTCCCCGGCCAGACCCGTTCCGCGCACCATCTCCATCCCGGGCGTTGCGGCCGGGATCAGGATCATGGAGGCGCCCTGGTGCACCGGCACATCCGGGTCCGTGATCACCATGGCGATGACGAAGGCGGCATGCGGGTAGTTGGACGCGAACCACTTCTCGCCGTTGATCACCCACTCGTCGCCCTCGCGGACGGCGCGGCAGGTGAAGCCGCCGGGGTCGGCGCCGCCGGTCGGCTCGGTCATCGCGAAGGTGGAGACGATCCGCCCGTCGAGCAGCGGTTCCAGGTACTCCTCGCGCTGCTCCTCGTTGCCGTAGTGGGCCAGGATCTCCGCATTGCCGGAGTCCGGGGCCTGGGTGCCGAACACCATCGGCGCCCAGCTCGACCGGCCCAGGATCTCGTTGAGCAGCCCCAGGTTCACCTGGCCCATGCCCATACCGCCGAGCGACGGCGGCAGATGGGCGGCCCACAGCCCCTGCTCGCGCACCCGACCCTGCAGCGGACGGACCACCTCGCGGAAGACCTCGCTGTCACGGTCGTACGGATCGGCGTTTCCCGGGAACAGGACGTCGAGCGGTTCGATCTCCTCGCGGACGAATCCGGCGGCCCAGTCGAGCTTCTGCTGGAACTCGGCCTCGGTACTGAAGTCCCACATGACGCAGCCTCCACTCTCCATCAGAATGGCATTCTGAAACTAACAGAACGACATTCTCCAGTCCAGAGATGGTCACTTCCGATTGCGGGCGTCGGGCGCGCGCACTCCCGCGAGGACAAAGCCGACCAGGTGCTCGACCTCCACCGGACCGGGCACCTCCTCCGTGAACAGCCAGTACTGCAGCGCGGCCACCACCGCACCTGCGGCGGTCCGCGCGGCACGCACCGGGTCCCCTGCCCCCAACTCGGCGGCCGGCCCGGCGAACAGGGCCGTGAGCGCGTCCACCAGCGCGACAGTGACATGACCGGCGCGCGGCGCAGGGCCGCCGGTCGCATTGGCCAGTACGGCCCGGGTCTGCCGGGCGAGACCGGCGTCGGACGCCTGCCGCAGCACCGCAGCGAGCCCGGCCCGCAGCTGCGCCTCCGGCCCCTCCCCGGCCGCCCGCGCGATCCGGTGGCGTACGTAGCCGACGACCGTACGCGCGCCGCGCTCGACGATCGCCTCTACCAGCGCATCCTTGCCGGTGAACGACCGGTAGAAGGCATCGTTGGACAGCCCGGCCGCGGACACGATGTCGGCCACGCGAGGCCTGCGCCCGTCACCCGCGACCATCAGCGCCAGCCCGGCGTCCAGCAAGGCATCGGCATCCGACTTCAGAATATTATTCTGCATGAGCGAGAATCATAATCTCAGGATCGAGAACCCTACAGGAGGCGCCATGGGGTACGCGGACGAGCTCTTCGACCTCTCCGGCCGGGTGGTCCTGGTCACCGGCGGCAGCCGGGGGCTGGGGCGCGCGATGGCGCTGGCCGCCGCGCGCTGCGGCGCGGACGTGGTCGTCGCCAGCCGGAAGTACGACGCCTGTGCCGCGGTGAGCGCCGAGATCGAGAAGGAGACGGGGCGCGCCGCGCTGCCCTACGCCGTGCACGTGGGCCGCTGGGACGAGCTGCCGGGGCTGGTCGACGCCGCGTACGAGCGCTTCGGCAGGCTCGACGCGCTGGTCAACAACGCCGGTATGTCCCCGGTCTACGACGACCTCACCGCCGTCACTGAGCAGATGTTCGACTCGGTGCTCGGCCTCAACCTCAAGGGCCCGTTCCGGCTGTCCGTGCTGGCCGGTTCGCGGATGGCGGAGGCGGGCGGCGGCACGATCGTCAACGTCAGCTCCACCGGCTCGATCCGGCCACGCCCGGCGATCGTGCCGTACGCGGCCGCCAAGGCCGGGCTGAACGCGGTGACCGTCGGGCTGGCGCAGGCGCTCGGCCCGGCGGTCCGGGTCAACACACTGATGTGCGGGCCGTTCGCCACCTGGGCCACCCGCGGCTGGCAGCAGGACCCGGACCAGCTCGCCGAGGGCGTCCGCCCGCACGCCCTGCAGCGCATCGGCGACCCGGCCGAGGTGGTGGGCGCCGCGCTCTACCTGATCTCCGACGCCTCCTCGTACACCAGCGGGGCGACCCTTCGGGTGGACGGCGGGATGCCGTGACCCCGCAACCGGCAGGGCCTGATCAGTGTCATCTCAGGTCATGTCACCGTGCTCTCCCAGCCGCGGCGGCGGCCCGTACGCCCCCGGCAGGCCGGCGCCCCGGAACGGGCTGCCGACCAGGCGGTACCCGTCCGCCTCCACCACCGCCCCCGGCGCCGCGGCCAGAGCCTCGGGAAGGGTGCGGACGGCCGCGGCGGGGACGCCGAGGGGGCGCAGGCGCGCTTCCCAGGCGGGCGCCGTGTCCGCGGCGAGTGCCTTCGTCACGGCCGCGATGACCTCGTCCCGGCGGGCCGCGCGCTCGGCCATCGTCGCGTAGCCGTCGATACCGACCTCGGCGGCGAAGGAGCGCCAGAAGCCGTCGTGGGTGATGAACAGGGCCAAGTGGCCGTCTGCCGTGGGGAAGAGCTGGGCGGGGACGTAGTAGGCGTGGGCGCCGCCGAGGCGGCGCGGTGCCGCTCCGTCGTTCAGCCAGGCCGCGGCGTGGTAGTTCAGCTGGGAGAGCATGACGTCCCGCAGCGAGACCTCGATCTGCCCGCCCCGCCCCGAGTGCACCTGCGCCAGCAGGCCGAGGGCGGCGGCGAAACCGGCCGAGTTGTCGGCTGAGGAGTAGCCGGGCAGCAGGGGCGGGCCGTCCGGGTCGCCGGTGAGGGCGGCGATGCCGGTGGCGGCCTGGACGACGTAGTCGAAGGCGGGGTCGTCGCCCGCGTCCATGCCCCAGCCGGTCAGGGCCACGCACACCAGACGCTCGTTGACGGGCTCCAGGGCCTCGTAGGTGAGGCCGAAGCGGCGGATGGCGGACGGTTTGAGGTTGACCAGCAGCGCGTCCGCGCTCCGTACCAGCTCGTGCAGCTTGTCCTGGCCCTGCTGCGTGGCCAGGTCCAGGCGGACCGAGCGTTTGCCCCGGTTGAGGCTGGCGAAATAGGCGTCCGAGACCTGGCGGGAGAGGTCCCCGCCGGGCGGCTCCACCTTGGTCACCCGCGCCCCCAGGTCGGCGAGCAGCATGGTGGCGTACGGCCCGGCGAGGATGTGGCCGACCTCCAGCACCCGGAGCCCCGCCAGCGGGCCGGAACCGCTCACCGGAAGTCCGCGGCGATCGCCGCGACCGCGTCGCGGGTACGGAGCTTGGACGCGACGAGTTCGTTCCGCCCGGTCCCGATCGGCAGCAGGCGGACGGACAGGTCGGTCACCCCCGCGTCCGCGAACCGCCTGAAGCGGGCCGCGATGGCCGCCTCGTCGCCGGCCGCGCACAGGTCGCCCACGTCGTGTGCGTCGCCGTACCCCAGCAGCCGCCGGTAGTTGGGCGAGATCTCGGCCTCGCCGAGGATGCGGTTGGCGCGTTCACGGGCCGTGTCCACCTCATGCGGCGCGCACAGGCACACCGGGATGCCCGCCACGACACGCGGGGCGGGGCGGCCCGCGGCCTCGGCCGCCTTGGTGATCGTCGGTACGACGTGCTCGGCCACCGCCCGTTCGTCCGCCATCCACAGCACGGTGCCGTCCGTGCGCTCCCCCGCGATGCGCAGCATCACCGGGCCGAGCGCGGCCAGCAGCACCGGCAGCGGAGCGACCGGGCCAAGGGTGAGCGGGTTGTGGACGCGGAAGACGTCGTTCTCGACGTCCACCGAACTGCCCCCGGTCAGCGCGGCGTTGAGCACCTCCAGGTGGGCACGGGTGTACGCGGCGGGCTTCTCGTACGGGATGCCGAGCATGTCGCGCACGATCCAGTGGTGGGAGGCCCCGACGCCCAGCGCCAGCCGCCCGCCCGCCGCCGCGTGTGCGGACAGCGCCTGGCGGGCGAGGGCGATCGGGTGCTGGGCGTGCACCGGGACGACCGCCGTGCCGAGCTCGATACCCGAAGTGGCCTGGCCCATCAGCGAGATGGCGGTCAGCGCGTCGAAGTCGGTGGGCACCTGAGGCACCCACACCGTGTCGAATCCGGCCCCCTCAGCCCACCGGGCGTCCTCGACCATCCGCGCCGCCTTGTGCGCGGCGTCGCCCCGCTCGGGGCCGCTCATCACTCCGACTCGCATCTCAGTCCTCCGGGGCGGTCAGGGCACGGATGTCCGCGACGATCGCGTCCAGCGAAGTGCCCGTGGGGAACACGGCGGCGGCTCCGGCCTCGCGCAGGCGCGCCACGTCAGCGGCCGGGATGGTGCCGCCGACGACAACAGGGATGTCGTCGGCGCCCGCCGCGCGCAGGGCCGCCACCGTGCGGTGGGTGAGCGCGAGGTGGGCGCCGGAGAGAATGGACAGGCCGACGACGGCCACGTCCTCCTGGACGGCGGTGCTGACGATGTCGTCCACGCGTCGGCGGATGCCGGTGAACACCACCTCGAACCCGGCGTCCCTGAGCCGGCGGGCCACGAGTTTGGCGCCGCGGTCATGTCCGTCGAGGCCGGGCTTGGCGACGAGTACGCGCACGGGTGCCGGCATCAGAACACCACCGGCTGCCGGAACTCGCCCCACACCTCGCGCAGGGCGTCGGCCATCTCGCCGACCGTGCAGTAGGCGTTGGCACAGGCGATCAGCGGTTCCATCAGGTTGCTGTCTCCCTCGGCGGCGTGCCGCAGTTCGGCGAGGCGGGCGCGTACGTCGGCGGTGCTCCGCTCCGACTTCACCCGCGCGAGCCGCTTGAGCTGGCGTTCGCGGCCTTCGGCGTCGAGTTCGTAGGTGGCGAGGTCGGGCGGCGGTTCGTCCACCGTGAAACGGTTGACGCCGACGACCGGCCGCGCACCGGAGTCGGTCTCCTGGTGCACGCGCCACGCCTCGTCGGCGATGAGCCCTTGCAGGTAGCCGTCCTCGATGCAGCGGACCATGCCGCCGTGGGCCTCCAGATCGGCCATGATCCGCACGATGCGTTCCTCGGTGGCGTCGGTGAGCGCCTCCACGAAGTACGAGCCGCCCAGCGGGTCGGCGACCCGGGGCACGCCCGTCTCATGGGCGAGGATCTGCTGGGTGCGCAGGGCGAGCGTCGCGGACTCCTCGCTGGGCAGCGCGAACGGCTCGTCCCATGCGGCCGTGAACATCGACTGCACCCCGCCGAGGACGGAGGCCAGCGCCTCGTACGCGACGCGCACGGTGTTGTTGCGGGCCTGCGGCGCGTACAGCGAGGCCCCGCCGGCGACGCAGCCGAAGCGGAACATGCATGCCTTGTCGGTCTTCGCCCCGAACCGCTCGCGCACCAGCGTGGCCCAACGCCTCCGTCCGGCCCGGTATTTGGCGACCTCCTCGAAGAAATCGCCGTGTGTGTAGAAGAAGAAGGAGATCTGCGGGGCGAACTCGTCGATGGTCATACGGCCGCGTTCGAGCACCGTCTCGCAGTAGGTGACGCCGTCGGCGAGGGTGAACGCCATCTCCTGTACGGCGTTGGCGCCCGCGTCGCGGAAGTGCGCTCCGGCGACCGAGATCGCGTTGAAGCGGGGCACCTGCCCGGCGCAGAATTCGATGGTGTCGGCGATGAGCCTGAGTGACGGCTCGGGCGGCCAGATCCAGGTGCCGCGTGAGGCGTACTCCTTGAGGATGTCGTTCTGGATCGTGCCGGTGAGCTTGGCCCTCGGGATGCCGCGCCTCTCGGCGGCGGCCACGTACAAGGCGAGCAGGATCGCCGCCGTGCCGTTGATGGTGAAGCTGGTGCTGATCCGGTCCAGCGGGATGGTGTCGAACAGGATCTCGGCGTCGGCGAGGGTGTCGAGGGCGACCCCGACCCGGCCGACCTCGTCGGCGTACTCCGGGTCGTCGGAGTCGTAGCCGCACTGGGTGGGCAGGTCGAGCGCCACCGACAGGCCCGTGCCGCCCTGGTCGAGCAGATAGCGGTAGCGGCGGTTGGACTCCTCCGGGGTGCCGAATCCCGAGTACTGGCGCAGGGTCCAGGTGCGGCCCCGGTAGCCGGTCGGGTAGTTGCCGCGGGTGAACGGGTAGCTGCCCGGGGCGGGCGGTTCGGTACGGGCGTCGGCCGGGCCGTAGACCGGTTTGAGGGGGATACCGGAGGCGGTACGGGGGTCTTGGGTCATGACAGTTGGTCCTTCATCACCTTGCCGGTGGCGTTCAGCGGCAGTTCGGGGCGGAACACCACATGGCGGGGCACCTTGAAGCCGGCCATGCGTTCCTTCGCCCAGGCGATCAGCTCCCCCGCTGTGATCTCGGCGAACTCGCCGCGCGGCACGACGAATGCCTTGCCGACCTGCCCCATCCGCTCGTCGGGCACGCCGATGACGGCGACCTGGGCGACGGCCGGGTGGCGGAGCAGGAAGCCCTCGATCTCGGCCGGGTAGGCGTTGAAGCCGCCGACGATGAACATGTCCTTCTTACGGCCGATGATCTTCAGCCGCCCTGCCTCGTCCAGTTCGCCCAGGTCGCCGGTGTGCAGCCAGCCGTCGGCGTCGATCGTCTCGGCGGTGGCCTCGGGGTCGTCGAGATAGCCGCGCATGACGGCGTAGCCGCGGACCAGGACCTCCTTGTCGTCGGCCAGGCGCACCTCGAAGCCCGCGCAGGGGCTGCCGACGGTGGTGGCGACGGCCTCGTACGGGTCACCGGGGCGGGAGGCGGTGACGGTGCCGGCCTCGGTGAGGCCGTAGCCCGTCATGAGGTGGCTGAAGGGCAGTTCGGTGGTGATACGGCGGACCAGCTCGACGGGGATGTCGGCGGCGCCGGTCACCGCGACCCGCAGCGAGGACAGGTCCCGGCCGCCGCCCGACGCCAGCAGGGAGTGGTAGACGGTCGGCGGGCCGGGCAGGACCGTCACCCGCTCCTTCTCCACCAGCTCCAGCACCCGGTCGACGTCGAAGACGGCGACCGGCAGGATCGTCGCGCCGCGGATCATGGCGGCGACGCAGCCTGCCTTGTAGCCGAAGATATGGAAGAACGGGCTGACGATCAGGTACCGGTCGCCCTGCCGGAGCCCGGCCAGCTCGCACCACTCGGCGTACAGCCGCAGCGTCTGGCCGTGGGTGGTCATCACGCCCTTGGGGCGGCCCGTCGTGCCGGAGGTGAAGATGATGTCGGCCAGGTCGTCCTCGCCGACCTTCCGCTCCAGGGGTTCGCCCGAGGCGAGGAAGCCGTCGGTCTTCAGGTCGATGACGGGGACGCCGGGCGGGCCGCCGAACTCCCGGTCGAGGAAGCCGTTCTGCACGCACAGCGCCTTGGCTCCGCTGCGTACGACGATGTCGTGCGCCTCCTCGTCGCGGAACCGGGTGTTCACCGGGACGACCACACCGCCCGCTGTGAGCAGGCCGAACGCGGCGACGATCCACTCGGCCGAGTTGGGCGCCCAGATCGCCACCCGGTCGCCCGGCCCGACGCCCGCCGAGGCGAACGCCCCGGCGGTCCGCCGCACCCGGTCGGCGAGGTCGGTGAAGGTCAGCCGCAGCTCGCCGTCGACCACGGCCTCCGCGTCGCCGAACCGTGTCGCGGCGCCGAGCACCAGCTCGGGGATGCTGCGCCACCGTGCGGGGATGGTCATGCGTCGATCAGGCGTGCCAGGTTGCCGCCCATGACCTTGGCCTTGTCGCCCTCGGTGAGCTTGACCAGATGGTCGACGTAGCTGACCGGGTCGGCCAGGCCCTCGGGGTGCGGATAGTCGGAGCCGAACAGGACACGCTCGATGCCGATGAGGTCGCCGAGGGCGGCCATGTCCTCCTCCCAGAACGGGCTGATGTGGATGTTCCGCTTGAAGACCTGGACCGGGTCCTCCTGGAACTCGTGCGGCATCTTCTTGTACACATCGGCCAGACGGCTCAGTACCGGCTCCACCCAGGAGGCGCCGTTCTCGATGACGGCGACCTTCAGCTCGGGAAAGCGGGACAGGGCGCCGTGGCAGATCAGCGAGGAGACGGCGTCCTCGATCGGGCGCCACTCGTTGACCTGGCGGAAGGCGTTGGGCTTGAAGGGCAGGAACTCGCGCCGGTTGCCCTCCCAGTCGCCTGCGTAGTTCGCGTAGCCGCTGTCGGAGGAGTGGAAGGCGACCAGGACACCGGTCTCGACGACCCGCTTCCAGAACGGGTCGAACTCCGGCAGGGCGAAGGAGCGGGTGCCGCCGAAGCCGGGTACGGGGGCGGGGCGGATCAGGATCGCCCGCGCGCCGCGCTCCACCACCCAGTTCAGCTCCGCGATCGCCTTCTCGACGATCGGGAGGGTGATCACGGGGACGGTGAAGATGCGGTCCTGGTAAGTGAAGCCCCAGGTCTCGTGCAGCCACTGGTTGAGGGCGTGGATGACCGCGTGGATCAGCTCCGGGTCGTCCTTCATCCGCTCCTCGATGAGACTGGCCAGCGTCGGGAACATCAGGCTGCGCTGGATGCCGAGCTGGTCCATCAGCTCCAGGCGCGGGGCCGGTTCGCGGAAGGCGGGGACGGAGCGCATGGGCTCGCCGAAGATCTGGCGGCGGGTCTTGCCGTTGGGGTTGCCGATCTTGAAGTACTCCTCCATGGCGCCGGGGCGGGCGACCACGTCGAAGGTGGGGTTCGGGATGTACTCGCTGATCTGCCCGCGTATCGCGATCTTGGTGCGGCCGCGGACGTTCACATACTCGATGGCCCCGTCGTACTCCTTCGGGAGGTACCTGGTGAGCGCTTCCTGGGTCTCGTAGAGGTGGTTGTCCGCGTCGAACAGCGGATAGGCGAGCGCGCGAGAGGGCATGAAATCCTCCTTCACTGATTCAGAGAAGCGTATTCTCATCGAAAGAGAGTGGCAATGCGATCGCGGAGGACGAACTTCTTGACCTTGCCGCTGGGGGTGCGCGGGAGGTCGTCGACCGCGTGGATCTCCTCGGGCCACTTCTGCCTGGCCAGACCGGCCCGTTCGAGGTGCAGCCGCAGCTCGGCCAGGCCCGGCGCGGACCAGCCGGGCAGCAGGCGCAGCACGGCCGCCGCACGCTCCCCCAGGCGTACGTCGGGCACACCGACCACGGCCGCCTCCGCCACGCCGGGCAGGCCGAGCAGGGCCTCCTCCACCTCCAGGGCGCTGATGTTCTCACCGCCGCGGATGATGACGTCGGCCTTGCGGTCGGTGATCGCCAGCCAGCCGTCCGCGTCGAGGGCGCCGATATCGCCCGTGCGGTACCAGCCGTCGGCGTCGAAGGCGGCCCGGGTGAGGTCGGGGTCGGTGTAGCCGAGGCACAGATCCGGTCCGCGGGTCAGGATCTCGCCGTCCTCGGCGAGCCTCAGCTCGACGCCGGGCAGGGGCAGCCCATCGGTGTGCAGGCGTTTGTCCGCCGGGCCGTCGTAGGGGGTGCAGGTGACGGAGGGGTGCTCGGTGGAGCCGTAGGCGCGGAAGACGGAGATGCCCAGGCGCTCCAGCCGGGTCGTCACGGCGGAGGGCACGGCCGCGCCGCCCAGACCGGCGTACCTCAACTGCGCGATGTGCTCGGGGGTGCAGTCGGGGTGGTCGAGCAGGCTGGTCATGTAGTACGTGGCTCCGCCGCCGACCGCGAGGCCGTCGGAGCGCAGGAGGGCGAGCGCCCGGGCGGGGTCCCAGGTGTCCCCGAGGTTGACCGGGGAGCCGTCGAGTACGGGGATGAGGAAGGCGTTCACCATGCCGATGAAGTGGCCGACCGGTGCGACGGTGAACTGCCTGCCCCGGTCCGGCGGGTAGCTCGCGGCCAGCTGGCGGGTCTCGTAGCCGAGGGCCTGGTGGCTGTGCACCACACCTTTGGGGTCGCGGGTGGTGCCGGAGGTGAAGGCGATCAGCGCGGGCCCGCCGGGGTCGACCGGGAGGAGGCCGGACATCGGCTCGTCGGCGAGCAGGGCGTCGAAGTCGCGGCCGACGACGCCGACGATCGGCACCTCGGCGCACAGGTCCGGCCGGAAGGAGAACCGGCCGAAGCGCTCGGGGGCGAAGAACGCCTTCGGACGGGTGGCCCGGAGGATGTGGCGGACTTCCTTGGGGCCGTAGAAGTGGACGACCGGGACGACGATGGCGCCGAGGAAGGCCGAGGCCCAGAACACGGCTGCCGCCTCCATCCAGTTGGGCAGCTGCATCACCACCACGTCACCGGGGCCGACCCCGCGCTCCCGCAGACCGGCGGCCAGCCGCCGGGCGACCCGTTCCACCTCCGCGAACGTCCCCGACCAGGGCCGCGCCTCGGAGTGCACGCGGAACTCCACATCCCCCGCCTTGCCCAGGCCGCCGGTCAGCATCTCGCCCAGGGTCTCGCGGGTCCACCAGCCCTCGGCCTCGTAGCGCGCGGCCAGTTCGGCCGGCAGCGGTCGCAGGGCACCGGAGGGAATCGTCGACATGGCAGGGGCTCTCCTCTCGCACACGACGGCGCACGCTGATGAGCGTATGAGAATTGCACTCTCCCATGACGAGAAGGTAAGTTCCACACATGGCACGCGACCACGGCTTCCATCCGGTGCGGATCACCCGGATCGTCGACGAGACGCCGGATGTGCGCACCTTCACCCTCGACGCGCGTTTTCCGTACCGGGCCGGGCAGTTCCTGACGTTCAAGGTGTGCGGGACGCTGCGCAGCTACTCGATGTCGAGTTCACCCGACACCGACGGCGAGATCCGCGTGACCGTGAAGCGCGTGGCGGGCGGACTGGTGTCCGGGTGGATGCACACGAAGCTGAGGCCGGGTGACGTCCTGGAGGCCACTCGGCCTACCGGGTCGTTCTGCCTGCGCGAGGGCGCGGCGTGGCGGCCGTTGGTCGCCTATGCGGGCGGAAGCGGGATCACACCGGTGTTCTCCCTGGTCAAGAGCGCGCTGGCGACGACCGACCGGCCCGTCATGCTGCTGTCGGCCCATCAGAACGCCGGGGCAGCGATCTTCCGTGAGTCGCTTGACGCGCTCGCCGAGCGCCACGCCGGCCGGCTGCGGCTGCGCTGCCATCTCGACGACCGGGACGGGCTGGTCACCGGGGACGAGATCCGAGCCCTCGCCGACGGCCATGCCGATGAGGCGGACTTCTATCTGTGCGGTCCTGAGCCCTTTATGGCGCTGGTGGAGAACACCCTGACCGCCCACGGGGTGGCCGCCGAGCGGATCTTCGTCGAGCGGTTCGCGCCCGCGGAACCGGGCGCCGCGCCCGACCGCCCCGCCACGCCCGACCGCCCCGCCGACGGCAGCGTAACCGTCGATCTGCGCGGCCGGCGTCGTACCGTGCCGCAACGGCACGGCGAGACGTTGCTGCAGAGCGCCCGACGGGCCGGTTTCAGCCCGCCCTTCTCCTGTGAGTCCGGGGACTGTGCGACCTGCATGGCCCGGCTGACCGACGGCGAGGCCAAGATGCGCGTCAACAACGCCCTCGACCCCGACGAGGTCGAGGCGGGCTGGGTGCTCACCTGCCAGGCCGAGCCCACCACACCCGAGGTGACCGTGGTGTACGAGGACTGACACCCACAGGAGCATCCGCACCCACCGACCACCGTCGACCGACCGGAAGGGCCGCGCATGGTTGAGCTGGAGTTGGAGGACGGCCTGGCCGTCGTCACCATCGACCGACCGCACGCCCGCAACGCCATCGACCCGAACACCATGGGCGAGCTGGAAAAAGCCCTGGACATGGCCCAGGGCGCGATGGCGCTGGCGGTGACCGGGGCGGGCGAGAATGCCTTCGTGTCCGGCGGGGACCTCAAGGAGCTGGCCCGGTTGCGCACCGAGCGGGAGGCCGCCGACATGGCCCTGCGCATGCGGGCGCTGTGCGACCGGATCGCCGCCTTCCCCGGCCCGGTGCTGGCCGCGCTCAACGGGCATGCGCTGGGCGGCGGAGCGGAGCTGGCGGTCGCCGCCGACATCCGCGTCGCCGCTGACGACATCCGGATCGGCTTCAACCAGACCAAGCTGGCCATCGTGCCCGCCTGGGGCGGCGCCGAGCGGCTGGCCCGTCTTGTGGGGCCGGGGCGGGCGCTGCTGCTGGCCGGCACCGGCCGGGTCATGGCCGCGGCCGAGGCCGAACGGCTGGGCCTGGTGGATCTCGTACTGCCGCGGCCCGCCTTCCAGGACGGCTGGCGTGAAGTGGCACGCGCCCTCGCCACCCCGCAGTCCCGCGAGATCAAGACCCTCACGACCCGGACGCGCCCACCGCGCGAGGCCGCCGCGGCCTTCGCCCGGCTGTGGGTGTCCGAGGAACACTGGCAAGCGGCGGAGAAGGTGATGTCCCGTGGCAAATGAAGTCCGCGTCGAGGACGGGCCGTTCGGACCCGAGGTGTGTCCGGAGGGAGGCACCTCGGAACAGACGGTGCTGTTTCTGCACGGCGACCCACGGCTCGGGGGAAGTCCTCAGGACGCTCTGCCGACGGCTCGCGAACTGGCCAGGCTCACCGGTTGCGCGGTCGTCTGCGCCCGCTATCGTCCACACTTCCCCGAGGCGGTGGAGGACGCGTACGCCGCCTGGGAACACTGCCACGGCCAGGGCCCGGCGGCGGTGGCCGGCAAGCGCCTGGGCGGGGCCCTGACCGCGGGCCTGCTGCTGCGGCTGCGCGACGAGGGCGCGGCACCGCCGTCCTGCGCGGTGCTGTCGTCGCCGCTGCTGGACTTCACGCTGGACGCACCGAGCCTGCTGCTCAACGCCGCAGCCGACCGTACGGTGGACGCCGAGGCGCTGCCGGTCCGCGCGGCGGCGTACGCGGGCACGACACCGCGCGACCATCCGCTGCTGAGCCCCCTGCACGGCAACCTCCACGGTCTGCCGCCGCTCCAGCTCCACGCCGCCGGTACGGAGGTGCTGCTGGACGACACGCTGTCCTTCGCGACGCGGGCTGCGCACTCGGGGGTCGCCGTGGACATACGCATCTACGAGGACGCGTCCGCGCAAGGGCTGCGCCAGCTGGGGGCGATGGCGGAGTTTCTGCGCGCCTGGTCGCCGAGCGCCGCGGTCACGCCTCGCGGATGAGGCCGCCGTCCTGATGCAGACGCGCCCCGGCAGGCAGGCCCCGCCGGGGCGCGTTCACGTCAGGACCCGGCCGTGCTGTCGTGATGGACCTGCCCGCCCTTCATCACGAAGCACACCCGTTCGGTGACGGAGATGTCCGCGAGCGGATCGCCGGGGACGGCGATCACATCCGCGAGCAAGCCGTCCCGCAGCCGCCCCCGGTCGTCGGCGTCGATGAGCTCGGCGGCGACGGTGGTCGCGGCGCGCAGCGCCTGGAGGGGCCGCATGCCCCGCTCGACCAGGGCGAGCAGTTCCAGGGCGCCCTTGCCGTGCGGGATGGCGGGAGCGTCGGTGCCCAGGGCGACCTTGACGCCGCGCCGGATCGCGCGTGACGTGGACTCGCGGGCGCGCGGGAAGACGTCCGCGGCCTTCGCCTGGAGCGCGGGGTCCGCGTGGGCGGTGTTCATGCCTTCGGTGAGGTAGGTGGTGGCGACCAGGAAGGTGCCGCGCTCCACCATCAGGTCGAGGGTGGCGTCGCTCGCGAGGAAGCCGTGTTCGATGCAGTCGATACCGGCCTCGACGGCGGCCCGGATCGCCGAGTCGCCCATGCAGTGCGCGGCCACCTTCACCCCCGCCCGGTGTGCCTCGTCGACGATGGCGCGCAGTTCCTCGTCCGAGTACTGCTGGGCGCCCGCCGGTCCGGTGTGCGACATGACCCCGTTGGAGGCGCACACCTTGATGACCTTGGCCCCGTACTTGATCTGGTGGCGGACCGCCTTGCGCACCTCGGCCACCCCGTTGGCGATGCCCTCCTCGACGGTGAGCGGCAGCACCCCGGGCGCGAAGGCCTGGAACATGGTCGGGTCGAGGTGACCCCCGGTCGGCGCGATCGCGTGTCCGGCGGGCACGATCCGCGGGCCCTCGGTCCAGCCGAGGTCGATCGCCTTTTTCAGCGCGACATCGAGGAGGACGCCCCCGGTCTGCACGAACAGACCCAGGTTCCGTACGGTCGTATAGCCGCGCCGGAGGGTGCGGCGGGCGTTGGCGACCGCGCGCAGGGTGCGCAGCGCCGGGTCCTCCTGGACCGGGATGAGGGGGCTGCGGTGGTCGGGGCCGCCGAGGAAGAGGTTGACCTCCATGTCCATCAGGCCCGGCAGCAGGGTGACATCGCCGAGGTCGCGCACCACCGTGCCCTCGGGGAGCCGGGCGGGCCGCCCGACCTCGGCGATGCGGCCGTCGACCACCAGCACCTCGCCCGGCTCGACGAGTTCGCCCGCGTCGATGTCGAGCAGCCGCGCCGCGCGCAGGAGCACGGGCGGTTGCGGTGTCCTCGCGCGCGCCGCCATCACACGGCGGGTTCGACGACGGCGTCGATGCTGGAGGGACCGCTGTCCGGGACCCGTGGCTGGCCCCATGCCTCCACCGGGAACGCGACGGTCACCAGCGAGCAGAACGCCCACAGCAGGTGTTTGTCCTGGTCGCCGATGCCGTCGAGGCTGACCTGCTCCAGGTACGCGGTGCCCTTCCGCAGCAGGGGGAACGCCACGTCGTAGAAGGCCTGCAGCTCCTCCATGGTGCTCGCGACGCGCTTGGCGTAGCGGGCCCGTTCGCCCTGGATCGCCCAGTCCGCGAAGGGCTCCAGCTCATGGAACTCGGCGGGAAAGACCATGGCCATGTCTGCACTCTCCGTGTCTGCTCGCTGGGCGTCTCAGGATGCGGGGACCGGCGCCGCGGACTGCTCGTAGGCGCGCACGTACTGCCGCGCGGTGGTGTGCAGATGGCGCAGCAGAACCTCCTGGTCGCACAGCGGGAACTCGTTGACCGTGCGCGATTCGAGCATCGTCTGGGTCGCCTCGAGGGTGTTGCCGTCCTGTAGGCCGTACTCCTTGAACGACACCACCGCGAGTTCCTGCTGGAGGCGCTGGAAGGCGTTCTCCGGCGGTACGAAGTAGGCCGTGCCCTCGAAGATGTGGGTGTTGTACGAGGTGGGCCAGTAGTGGTAGGTCAGCACCCAGTTCGGCCGCCAGATCAGCAGCATGAAGTTGGGGAAGAACACGAACGAATCCATCCCCCACACCTTGCTGCGCGTCGGGTTGATCGCCGGCGGCAGCTGTTCGGTGGTCAGGCCGATGTCGGGCGCCTCCCAGGGGCCGAACAGGCCGCTGCGCAGGGCCCGTTCGACGGGCTTGACCATCGCCCGCTCTTTCGGGGGCGCGATGCCGCCCCACGACGAGACCAAGCTGTGCGGGCCGTCGATATCGTAGGACAGCGCCTCGTACCCGTACTTCTTGATCTTGGCGGCCTCCTCGGCCACGTACTGGCCCGAGTGCAGGATCGGCGCGTGGTAGAACTCGGCGAACGCGTCGATGAACAGCTTCCAGTTGCTGCCGATCTCGGCACGGTACCTGTGCACCTGGGTCAGCTTGTGGAAGGGGTAGCCCTCGATGCCCTGGGCGAACTTGCCCAGGTAGTCGCGGAGCGGCGTGGTGTTGTCGGGATCGAGGTTCACGAAGACGAACCCCTCCCACACCTCGGTCCGCACGGGGAGCAGCCCGTACTTCGACTTGTCGATGTCGAAGAACTCCGACTCCTGCTGGACGAAGGTGAGCTTGCCTTCGAGGTCGTAGCGCCACGCGTGGTACTTGCAGGTGAAGGCGCGGCAGGTGCCCTTGGTCTCCTCGCGGGGATAGTCGTCCCATACCAGCTTGTTGCCACGGTGCCGGCACACGTTGTGGAACGCGCGCACCTCGCCGTCCGAGCCGCGCACCACGACCACGGAGGCACGGGCGGCGTCCAGCTCCTTGGTGAAGTAGCTCCCCTTGCGCGGCAGTTGCTCGACGCGCCCGACGTTCAGCCAGGTCCGGCGGAAGATGGCGTCTCGCTCCAGCTCGTAGAACTCCGGCGAGATCGAGTCCGCGTAGGAGACCGGCTCCGTGTCGATCTTGAAGTGCTCGGTCCAGCTGCCCTCGGGGGGCTTCGGGAAGTGCGCCATGGGTCGGAACCTCCGGTCGGTTGACCCCGCAAAGATAACAGTGATCTCAGATTCGGAGAATACCGTTTCCGTAAACTGGCAATGATGGTGTTCAGGGCCGTGCCCTTACGCCCCGGCTATGGGTGGAGGAGATGGCGGATGTACGACGGCGAGTGGCAGCGGGTCGGGTTCGTGGGGCTGGGCAGCATGGGCGGTGTGCTGGCGTCGAACCTGGTGCGCTCGGGCTTCGAGGTCGTCGCGTACGACGCGGCCGGCCCCGCTCGCACCCCGCCGGGCGCCCGGTGGGCGCAGGGCCCGGCGGACGTGGCACGGGCGGCGGACACCGTGGTGCTCAGCCTGCCGGACGGCGAGGTCTGCACCCAGGTGGTACGGGAGCTGGCGGGCGCCCGCGACCGGCGTGTCACGCACGTCGTGGACACCTCCACGGTCGGCGTGACGGCCGCACGGCAGATGGCCGCCATGCAACTGGCATACGTGGACGCGCCGGTGTCCGGCGGGGTCGCCGGGGCCCGCAACCGCACCTTGATGGTCATGTACGCCGGCACGGACGGGGACTGCGCGCATGTCGAACCGGTGCTGGCCGGGCTGAGCGACCGCCGCCGCCGGGTCGGCGACCGGCCCGGGCAGGCGCAGGCGCTCAAGCTCGCCAACAACTTCCTGTCAGCCACCGCCCTCGCGGCCACCAGCGAGGCCGTGGCCTTCGGGCAGGCCGCCGGGCTGGACATGGCCGTGATGCTGGACGTCCTCAACGCCTCCAGCGGCCGCAGCGGGGCCAGTGCCGACAAGTTCCCCGACGAGGTGCTGACCGGGCGCTACGCCGCCGGCTTCAGCAACACGCTCATGGCCAAGGACGTACGGCTGTATCTGCGCGAAGTGGGCAGGCTGGGCGGGGCGGCGGCGGTGGCCTCCGTCATGGAGACGGTGTGGGAGGCGTTCTCCGCCACGGAACCGGGCGCCGACTTCACCCGTATCTACCCCTTCGTCGCGGGTGACTGAGGCCCGTCGGCCGCCTCCGTGCCGAGCAGCGCGGCCAGCGCCTCGCGGATGACCCGCGGATAGCGGTCGGCGTCCCGGTCCACGAGCCACAGCTGAGGGACGCCCTCGATCAGGCAGTGGACGGCGGTCGCCGCGGTCCGCGCGTCGAGGCCGCTGGGCAGCCGCTCCCCGTACCGCTCGATCAGCCGCTCGGTGAGATGGTCCTGGATGGAGCGGCAGCGGTCCCGTACATATCCGGCGGCCGGCTCCTGACCGGTGATCGCCTCGGCGACCATCACGTTGTGGACGGTGGCGAAGCAGGGGTGGTCGAGTTCGAAGGCGACGACCTCGGCGAAGTCACCGGCCCAGTCCTCGCCGACCGGCCGGTCGGACAGATGCTCCCGGACGCGCCGCTGGCGGAACTCCATGATCTCCAGCAACAGACGCTTCTTGCTGGGGAAGTAGTGCAGTACGCCCTGCCGGGTGAGGCCGACGCGCTCGGCCACCGCGTCGATCGAGGTGCCCTTGAACCCGCGTGCGCCGAAGACCTCCAGCGCCGCCTGAAGGATTTCCTCACGCTGTGCGGACACCACGTCTCGCCCCTTCCGCCGTTGGACAGGTGCCCGCTCACCCTACGGACGACCGCCGGGCGCGACGAGGGGGCGTACCGGGCCGCACGAAGTCCTCCGCTTTCAGGCCGCCTTCCGTGGCCGCCAGAACACGGCGAGCAGTCCCGCCGTCGCGACCGCGCCGACCCCGAGCACCAGCCCGGCGCCAGCCCATCCGGTCACCGCGATGTCCGCAACCTCGTCCAACGCGTACGTCCCGGGTCCCCAGGCGCCGAGCGCCACCGCGAGCACGCCCAGGACGAGGACCTACTCGTAGCCCTCCTTGAAGACGAAGAAGCCGTGCGGCCGGTGCGCCAGCAGCCCGGCGACCAGCATCACCGAGAGCACGGCCGCGCAGGCCAGCGGGGTCAGCAGCCCGGCGACGAGCAGGGCGCCCGCGCCCAGTTCGGTGAGCACGCTCAGCCATGCCTTCAGTCGCGGGCGGGTCAGCCCGAGGCCCGCGAACCAGCGTGCCGTACCGGTGATACCGCCCCCGCCGCGCCAGTGGTTCCAGCCGTGCGCCACCATGACCGCGCCGAGCACGAGCCGTACGGCCAGCAGGGCCGCGTCCGATGCCTCACCCATCGCGCCGCCCCCGCTCCGTGGGCAGCGCCCGTACGCCGAGCGCGCACTCCTCGACGAAGGCCAGGACGTGCAGATGGTAGGCGAGGGCGGTGCGGCCGACGCTGGTGTTGTGGCCCGCGCCCGCCTGCTCGTGCGGCACCACGCGGGGCGAGCCGGTGAACATCGAGGCGAGGTCGGCCAGGCCCTCCGGGCCATTGGCCCACACCTGCTCATGCTCGGCGAGGGTGAGGTGCACCGGCACCGGTACGCGGGCCGCGAGCCGGGCGAACTCCTCCTGCCAGCCCTCCCGGCGCCCCTCGTACGCGGGTGAGGCGGCGCCGATGTGCCGGCCGCCGTGCACGTCGGGCGGGTACGCGTCCGGCGGGTGCCACAGCGCCCGGCGCAGATTCGGCCGGGTGCGGACCGGATCGCGCCGCCACTCCTCCATCGCGCTCAGCGCGTTCGGATGGTGGCTGCGGCCCATCCCGGCCAGCTCCACGCCGAGCAGCCGCGCGCCGCGCGGATCGCTCGCCATGCGCACGGTGAGTTCGCCGCCCGCCGAGTGCGCCCAGAGAAACGTACCGACCCCGCGTGCACGGTCGTCCAGCAGCGTCTCCACGGCCTCGAAAACGAAGTCGGTGCGCTGCTCGGGTGTGCGCATACGCTCCTCGTGGCCGGCCGAGCTGCCGTAGCCCGGGCGGTCCAGGGCGACGACCGTGAAACCCGCCGCTGCGGCGGTGCGCAGCAGGGACAGCCGGGGGTGTCCCGGGTGGTCGAAGTAGGCGGAGGTGGTGGCGCCGCCGTGCAGGGCCACGATCACGGCCTGCGGCCGGGGCGCCTCGGCGACCAGCGCGGAGGCGGGGACGCCCCGCACATCCACCACCTGCTGGTGTACGCGGGTGGCGAGTTCTGGTTCGAGAGAGGTCATACCGCCGTCCCGGAAGTCATGCGTCCTGATGTCATGCGCCCGTCCTGAGCAGGAGTACGCCGCTGGGTGTGAGGCCGCCGCTGGAGACCACCGCGGTGCGCGCGCCCGCCACCTGCCGCGCCCCGGCTTCGCCGCGCAGCTGGAGTACGGCCTCGTGGAGCAGGCCCATGCCGTGGGTGCGGCCGTGCGAGAGCTGCCCGCCGTGCGGGTTCAGCGGCAGCGGCCCGTCGGGGGCTATGTTCTTGCCGCCGTCCAGGAAGTCGCGCCCCTCGCCGATGCCGCAGAAACCAAGCGCCTCGATCCAGGACAGACAGTTGAAGGTGAAGCCGTCGTACAGCAGCGCCACGTCCACGTCGGCGGGGCGCAGTTCGGTGCGGGTCCACAGATGGGCGGCCTGGCCGAGCACCTGGGGCTCATGGGTGAGGGAGGCCTGGTCCCATTCGGGGCGCTCCACGATCCGCGTGCCGACGGCCTCGATCCGCACGGGCGGTTTGGGCGCGTCCGCGGCCGTCTCGGCGGCGGAGACGACGACCGCCACCGCCGCGTCGCACGGCACATCGCAGTCGTACAGCCCGAAGGGCGTGGCGATGGGGCGGGCCGAGAGGTAGTCGTCCATGGTGAGCGGAGCGCGGTAGACCGCGTCCGGGTGGCGGGCGGCGTTGGCGCGCTGGTTGAGGGCGATCCAGCCGAGGGTTTCGCGGGTGGTGCCGTAGCGGTGCATATGCCGCTGGGCGTTCATCGCCAGCATGATCGCGGGCGAGACGGCGCCGAAGGGCTTGAACCAGCCGTCCGGGCCGGTGGAGGGCGGCATACGGATCCGGCCCTGCTTCAGGAGTTCGGCGTACGTCGCCTCCCAGACCGTACGGAAGCACAGCACATGGCGGGCGAGGCCGCCCGCCACCGCGAGCATCGCGGCGATCACCGAGCCGCCGGGGCCGAAGGTCTCAGCCGCGCCGTTGTGCCACACCGGGCGGATGCCGAGCGCGGACTCCAGCGCGGTCACCCCGCCCTCGGCGAAACCGCCGTAGGCGCCGCCGCCGGGGTAGCTGGACAGGCCGTCGATGTCGTCGAGGGTGAGCCCGGCGTCGGCGACGGCCTTCTCGCAGGCCTCGACGGTGAGTTCGAGGGGCGGGACCATCAGGCGGCGGCCGATACGGGAGGCTCCGGCGCCGCTGATGACCGCGCGCTCCTCGAACTTGCGCGTCACCGGCGCGGCCCGCGGGCTCTCGGGGATCGGCTCGTCGGCGGGGAGGGGGGATGGTCCGGGCTGTTCGGCGCACGGCCGGAACAGCGGCAGCCACGCGTCCCCGGCCCGCTCGAAGGCCACCTCCATACGCATCCCGAGCCGCAGGTCCTCCGGGGCGCAGTCGACGACGTTGGTCGTCAGCCGTATCCGCGGGTCCTCCTCGATCGCCACCTGGGCGACGACGAAGGGGGTGGGCAGGCCCGGGAACGGGAAGCGGTGGTTGACGGTGAAGCCGATCAGCGTCGCCCGGCCGGACACCTCACGGATGACCGTGTCATGGCTCCGGCAGTGGCGGCAGACGGGCTGCGGCGGGTGGATCAGGCCGCGGCAGGTGGCGCAGGAAAGGAAGCGGAGCCGTCCGTCGCGGCCGGAGGCCCAGAAGAACTCGGTCTCCTGGGTGGTCTGCGGCTGCGGACGGACGGCTCCCGGTGTGCCGCTCAACGGATCTTCGCCTCCGCCTTGCGGACGGTGACGGGCTCCGCGAGCCCTTGCTCGTCACAGGCCCGCTGAAGGGTCACCAGCGTCTCCTCGAGACCCGGCCCCAGGCGCTCGCCGGGGGTGAAGCCGGCCGGGAGGTGGCGCATGCCCTGGATGACACCGATGGTCGGGTAGTGGACCGTGCCCTCGGGGTCACAGACGAAGTCCGGGATACGGTCGAGGACGTGGACCAGCATCCGTTTGAAGACCGTACGGGCCACGTTGGAGCCGATGCAGCGGTGGATGCCGAGGCCGAACGCGGTGTGCCGGTTGGCGCCGCGGGCCAGGTCGACGCGGTCGGGGTCGGGGAAGACGGACGGGTCGCGGTTGGCCATCGCCCAGGACAGCCACAGCCGGTCGCCCTCCTTGAACTCGGCGCCCGCGAGGGCGCAGTCCCGCGCGACCGTACGGCCGTCACCGGGGGCCGGGGTGAAGTAGCGCAGGAATTCCTCGGTGGCCGTGTCGAGCAGGGTGTCGCGCTCGTGGCTGAGCCGGGTGCGCTCGGCGGGGTGCTGGGAGAGCCATTCCAGGGCGTGCGCGGTCAGGGCGGTGGTGGTGTCGAAACCACCCCCGATGAGCAGCGCGAGGGCGCCGACCAGGTCCGCCTCGGCCGGGGCCCGGCCGTCGATCTCCATCCGGACGACGGCGTCGGCCAGGCCGGGGCGCGGGTGGGCGCGGACGTCCTGGATGGTGGCCGCGATGTCCTGGAGCATCGCCCGGTGGGCCTGCACCACGCGGGCCATCTCCGGGGAGTCGGGCGGGGTGTAGACACCGGAGTGGGCGGGCTCGTTGTACAGCTCCCACTTCTTGAGCGGGATGCCCATCATGGCGAGGGTGAGAACGGCGGGGACGATGTTGGCGAGGTCGTCGACGAAGTCGATCCGGCCGGTCTCGATCCGCTCGTCGAGGCAGGCGCGGGCGATCTCGTCGACGAACGGGATCCAGCGCGTGACGGCCGCCGGTGAGAGGTAGGGGTTGAGGGCGCTGCGGTAGGCGCGCTGTTCGGGCGGGTCCATCTCCAGAAAACCGCCGCGGATGCCCCTGCCGCGGGGCGGCGCGGGGATGCTGATGCCCTGGTAGCCCCGCCGTTCGCCGTGTACGTCGTGGTCGTTGGAGAGCGTGTCGCCGGCCCGGGCGAGGGCCAGCAGCTCGCGGTTGCCGGCGGCCACCCAGTGCCCGCCGTAGGTGTCGGACCAGGCCAGCGGGCAGCGGGCGTGGAACTCCCGGGTCTGCTCCTCGAACCGGTGCCGGTACTCGGGGGCGTGCCGGTCGAAGTGGACCCGGGGTTGTTTACGGGCTCGGCCGTCGGTCGGGTCCGGTGCGTCCGGTGCGGTCATATGTGCCTCCGTTTCGGTGCCTCGTGGCCGCTCAGGTGACGCTGATGGCGCGCTCGGGGCAGGAGCGGACGGCCTCGACGACCGCGCTCTCCTGGCCGGTGGGCACCTGCTCCGTGACCGGCGAGGAGTGCCCGTCGATCTCGCTCAGCTCGAACACCTCCGGGGCGCGCATCGCGCACAGGGTGTGGCCCTGGCAGCGCTCGGGGTCGACGCGTACCTTCACCTGGCTCATCTCCCTCGGGGTCAGGTCGGACTCGGGGTCAGGTCAGATCGGACAGGGACTTGCCGACGTCGGCGAGGGTGACCGGCTTGCCGTAGTCGCCCCGGTACTTGTAGGCGGGCGCATCGCAGCGGAAGGCGCCCTTGTCCGGTTTGAAGTCGGCCGCCCGCCACCCCTTGGTGGTCGCCTCGACGACCAGGTAGCACGTGGGCGACTCCTTCGACGTCAGGTCGAAGGGGGCCTGGAGGCCGCCCGCCGTCCAGTCGGTGTTCTTGCGCGCGTTGTCGTATACGCACCTGCGGGTGAGCTCGGCGCAGTCACGGGCGGCGGTGGCGAACAGCAGCCAGGCGGAGAAGGCGCGCAGCGCCGGGTAGGTGACCTGTTTGCCGGGCGCGTACTGCTTGAACAGGTCGATCACCTGCTGGGTGGCGGGGCTGTCGGCCGCGCTCTCCACCGGGACGGTGGCGAACAGTTCGGCGTAGTTGTGCTGCTTGGCGAGGGCCGGGCCGGCCAGTTGGGTGAAGGCGGGGCCGTAGACGTTGCTGTTGGCGTCGATCCAGTCGGGCGCGTAGCCGATGTTGGTGAGCGCCTGCTCGAGTTTGGCGAGGCTCGCGAAGTCGCCGAGGAAGATCAGGCCCTTGACGCCGTTCTTCTTGATGGACTGGGCGTACGGCGTCCAGTCGGCGACGCCGGACGCCGGGTACAGATCGCTGTAGTCGGCCTTGCCGCCGAGCCCTTCGACCGCCTCCGTGAACTGGGCGGCCATGACCTTGGTGACGGGGGAGTCGCCCGCGATGATCCCGACCTTCCGCGCCGAGCCGGGGTACTTCTCCTTCAGCAGCCAGGTGTAGTAGCCGGAGTACTGGAAGTACCCGGCGATCGGTGCGGCGGCGATGACCTGGAGGTCGGAGCCGATGGCGCCGATCTGGCTGGACTGGCCGGGAAAGTTCGGCAGGAGGCACTTCAGCCGGTCCTTGACGCCGAGGCTGTCCAGCGCCGCGCCGCCGCCGACCAGGGCGAAGTCCGCCTTGCAGGCCTCCAGGGTGCGCTGGCGGACCTCCATGAGCTTGGTGTCGCGCGTCACGGGGGCGATCTCGCGGCCGTTGATGCCGCCCGCGTCGTTGCACCAGGAGGTGAACACCTCGGCGGCGTCCACGAATTCCGACTTCTTGGTGAATCCCATGTCGGTCATGACGCCGACCTGGATCTTCTTGTCGGTGACGCCCTGGACGTCCGATGCGGCGTCCGATGCGGCGTTCGATGCCTTGGCGGTGCCGGGGCCGCATACGTTCTTCAGGGTGCCGAAGTCGCCGTTCGCCTTGGAGGAGGCGCCCGCGGTGGGGCTCGCCGAGCGGGCGGTGTCGGTGTCGTCGTCGGAGCGGGTGGAGCAGCCGGCCAGCAGCACCGCGACCGCGGTGACCGCGCCGATGAGCAGTCTGCGCATGGTGTCTCCTCGGGGAGGCTCGGACAGTGGAGTCCGAGAGAGACTTCGGATGAGGATCAGGTGATCGCGCCCCGGGCCTTGAGGGTGAGGATGCGGTCCCAGTCGTAGCCGAGTTCGGTGAGGATCTGCTCGGTGTGCGCGGCGAACTCGGGGGCGGGTTCGAGCCGGGTGTCCCGCACGTCGAACTGGACGGGGCTGGCCACCAGTTCGAGTTCGCCGGCCTGTCCGACGTAGCCGTTGGCGCGCACCTGTGCGTCGGCGGCGGCCTGGAGGGTGTCCTGGACGGGCGCCCAGGGGCCGTCGAGCGCGGCAAGGCTCTCGGACCATTCGGCGAGGGTGCGGGTCGCGACGGTCTCGCGGAGGATCTTCACCGCGTCCGCCGTGTGCTCGGCGATCGACTCGGCGGTGGCGAAGCGCGGATCGTCGGCGAGGTCGGGTCGGCCGAGGCAGTGGCATACGTTCGCCCAGAACCTGGCCGGCTGGAGCATGACGAAGGAGACGTACCGGTCGTCGGCGGTGCGGTACAGCCCGGACAGCGGGTTGGTGGGCGAGCCGTGCCCGCTCGGGGCGATGCCCTCCCACGCCCGGTCGAGGTGCAGGGACAGGCCGATGGCATGGCCCATCGCCCACAGACCGCTGCCCAGCAGGGAGACGTCCACCACGCTCGGCTCGCCGGTGCGTTCGCGGCGCAGCAGCGCGGCGGCGATGCCGCCGGCCAGGTTGGTGCCGGAGATGGTGTCGCCGTAGGCGGGGCCTGGCGGGCTGACCATGCCTTCGGTGCCGGGCGGGGTGATGCTGGCGGCCGTGCCGGCGCGGGCCCAGAAGGCGGTCATGTCGTAGCCGCCCTTGCCGGACTCGGGGCCGCGCGGGCCCAGCGCCGTGCCCCGGGCGTAGATGATCCGCGGGTTCACGGCGCGGATGTCGGCGACGTCGATGGCGAAGCGGGCGCGGGCGGCGGGCAGAAAGCTGGTGAGGAACACGTCCGCGCCCTTGGCCAGCTCGTACAGCACCTCGCGGCCCTCGGGCGTGGCGATGTCCAGGCCGAGGGAGCGCTTGCCGCGGTTGGCGTGCGCCACGTTCGGGTTGGGGTCGCCCTCCACCACGAAACTGCCGGTCCGGCGCAGTCCGCGCTGCGGGTCGCCGTTGACCGCGTGCTCAACCTTGACCACGTCGGCGCCCCAGTCGGCGAGCACGGCACCGGCCGAGGGCACGAAGCCGTACATGGCGACTTCCAGGACGCGGATCCCCTCCAGCGGTTTCACGGCCGCTCCTGGGGGACCACGACGCGCGCGAAGGACTTCTCCTCCAGGAACTCCTCGAATCCGGAGCGTCCGCTCTCCCGGCCGACACCGGACTGCTTGTAGCCGCCGAAGGGCACATCGGGGGCGAAGTAGTTGCCGCCGTTGATGGAGAACGTGCCGGTGCGGATGCGGCGGGCGAGGCGGATCGCGCGCTGCTCATCAGCGCTGTGCACGGCGCCGGACAGGCCGTACTTCGAGTCGTTGGCGATGCGTACGGCGTCGTCCTCGTCGTCGTACGGGATCACCGCGAGGACGGGTCCGAAGACCTCCTCCTGGGCGATCTCACTGCCAGGGTCGACGTTGGCGAGGAGGGTGGGCTCGTAGAAGAATCCGGGGCCGGTGGGCTTGCCGCCGCGCACCAGGGTGGCACCGGCCTCGACCGCGCGCCGGACCATGCCGTCGACCTTCTCGCGCTGCTGCTCGCTGATCAGCGGGCCCATGTTCGTCTTGAGGTCGGTGGGGTCGCCGATGCGTACGCGCTCCATACCGGCCGCGACCAGTTGCACGATCTGGTCGTGGTGTTCGCGCGGGACGAGGAGGCGGGAAGTCAGGGCGCAGCCCTGACCGGAGTGGGAGCAGATGGTGAACGCGGCGAACATGGCGGCCTTGGCGAAGTCCGCGTCCCGAAGGACGATCATGGCGGACTTGCCGCCGAGTTCGAGGAAGACCCGCTTTACCGTGTCGGCCGCGGCGGCCATGATGCGGCGGCCGGTCGTGGTGGCGCCGGTGAAGGTGACCGCGTCGACGTCGGGGTGGGTGGTCAGAACCGCACCGACCTCGGCGTGCGAGGAGCTGAGGATGTTGACGACGCCGGGCGGGAGGTCGGTGTGCTCGGCGATGAGTTCGCCGAGGGCGAGGGTGGTCAGCGGGGTCTGCGGGGCGCCTTTGAGGACCACGGTGCAGCCGGCGGCGAGGGCGGGGGCCAGTTTGGCGAGCGCGAGCTGGTTGGGGAAGTTGTACGGCAGGATCGCGGCGACGACGCCCGCCGCCTCCTTCTCCACCCAGCGGTGATGACGCTGGCCGCGCGACTCGATCTCGCCGAGATCATCGCTGAACTCATAGCCTTCGAGCAGGTCGGCGTAGTACTTCACGATGCCGATCGGCTCGTCGAGCTGCGGGCCGTGAGTGAGCTGACGGGGCGCGCCCACCTCGGCGATGGTCAGCTCGCGCAGCTCCTCGCGGTGCTCGTCGAGGGCGGTGTGCAGCTGCCGCAGACAGCGCAGCCGCAGTTCCTTGTCGGTGGACCAGCCGGTGGTGTCGAAGGCGCGGCGGGCGGCGGCGATCGCCGCCTTGGCGTCGGTCTCCGTCGCGTCGGGGGCATGGCCGAGGAGTTCGCCGGTGGCGGGGTTGTACGACGGAAACGTCGTGGAAGGGGCGTCGGCGGCGAGCAGTTTGCCGTCGATCAACTGGCGCTTGACGAGGGGGGCGCTCACAGCCGCACCACGGATCCGCCGTCGACGGCGATGACCTGGCCGGTGACCCAGGCCGCGTCGTCGGAGAGCAGAAACAGCAGGGCGCCCGCCTGGTCGGCGGGGGTTCCCATGCGCTTGAGGGCGAAGGACCGCACCATGGCCGTGCGGTGCTCCTCCGGGATGATGCTGCGGGTCGCCTCGGTGTCGGTCGGGCCGGGCGCGATGGCGTTGACACGGATGCCGCGCCCGCCGAGTTCGGAGGCGAGGGACGCGGTGAGGTGGTTGATACCGGCCTTGGCGAGGCCGTAGAAGCCGGTGGCCTGCCAGGCCGCGGTGGACGACTGGTTGACGATGGCCGCGCCCTCCTCGAGGTGCGGCAGGACGGCGCGGGTGACGTACAGCGCGCCCAGCAGGTTCACCTTCAGGAACCGGTCGAGGTAGTCGTAGTCGACGGTGACGATGCCCTCGCGGCGCATACCGTGGAAGATGGCGGCGTTGTTGACCAGGTAGTCGATCCGCCCGCATTCGCGGATCACCGTATCGGCCAGCGCCTCGGCGGAGGCCGGGTCGCAGACGTCGACCTTCACGAACAGGGCGTTGCCGATCTCCTTGGCGACGCGCTGCCCCTGCTCCTCGTTCAGCTCGGCGACCACGACCCGCGCACCCTCGGCGGCCAGCGCCTTGGCATACCCCTCTCCGATGCCCTGTCCGGCCCCGGTGACGATGGCCACCTTGTCCTTGAACCGCATCCCAGCCTCCTTGCTCGGTTGGCCCGGAAACTACATTCTCTATTTGAGCGAAGCAAGGATTCAAGCAAGAGAACATGATGCTCTCGACTTCCACCCGCCCCCACTTGAGAATATGATTCTCGAATACGGAAGGGGTGTTTCCATGATCGAATCGAGGGCCTTGACCCCGTCGCTCGGGGTGGAGTTCACCGGTGTCACCGACCCGCTCGACGATGCCTTCGTGCAGCGCTGCGGCGAAGCCCTCAGATGGCGGGGGGGTGCTCCTGGTCCGGGGACTGCACCTCGACGACGAGCGGCAGCTGGCCTTCAGCCGCCGGCTGGGCGAGGTGGTCGCACTGCGCGGCAAGGAGATCTTCCCGATCTCCATCAACCCGGAGAAGAGCAGGACCGCCAAGTACCTCAAGGGCGCGTTCCACTGGCACCTCGACGGCACCAGCGACGATGTGCCGATCAAGGCGACCACGCTGACCGCCCGCCAGGTCGCCATGGTCGGCGGCGGCACCGACTTCGCCAGCACCTACGCGGCGTACGAGAACCTGCCGGAGAAGGACCTCGAGCGCTACGACGGCCTGCGTGTGGTGCACAGCTTCGAGGCCGCGCAGCGGCTGGTCACCCCCGATCCCACCGAACAGGAGCTGGCCGGCTGGCGCACCCAGCCCAGCCATGAGATGTCACTGGTGTGGCGGCGCCGCGACGGCCGCCGCTCACTGGTCACCGGCGCCACCGCCGACCACATCGCCGGCATGGACCCCGACGACAGCCGGGCCCTGCTGGACGAGCTGCTGGACTGGACGACTCAGGAACGGTTCCGCTACACCCACGACTGGGCGGTCGGCGACCTGGTGGTCTGGGACAACACCGGCATCCTGCACCGGGCGCTGCCCTACGCCGAGAACTCCGAGCGGCTGCTGCACCGCACGACCGTCGTCGGCGACGAGGCGTTCGTATGAGCGTGTCTTGGCGCGCTGCGCGGGCTGGACTGAGGAGCCGCGCAGCGACGAAGGAGCGAGCAGTGACGAGGGAAGCCCG